>NZ_CEVIVC010000014.1:60971-66143 GCF_982290645.1 Protofrankia sp. CiP1_Cm_nod4 | reverse complement strand
TCGATCTCGCGACGGCCGTTGGCGCCGCGCAGGTGGAACATGTCGGCGCCGACGACGCTGAGGGCGCACTCGGCGCGCAGTTGCGTGGCGACGAGTGTGTCGAGGACACGTCCCAGGAGGTCACCGTCACAAAGCGCACGGCGGTGGTCGATACGCAGCAGCGGGCCGAGGAGACCGGGATCGATGAGGTAGCGCTTGGGCAGTCGGACGGCGCGGTCCATGCGGCTGCCCGCCCAGGCCGGGACCCGGTCGGTGACCATAAGAGTGCCAAGAAGATCATCTTGGCCGACCGCGGTCTCCCGGTCGATGCCGGCGGCGTCGTAGAGCAGCTTGTGAGTCGGCACGCCGGCGGTGTTCGCGGCTATCGCCCGGAGATATCTCCGCATGCGCAGGGGATCTCTCGCGACACCGAGCGACGGCGCTTCCCGCGTCGCCAGATGGTCGACGTATCCGGTCAACCAGCGGTCGCGGGCTCGTTCGGTCGGGGCCCGCAGCGCTTCGGGCCAGCCGCTGGTAAGTGCCTCCGCCAGGTAGCCGTGCAGGTCCCAGCCGGCGGCGGGGCCGGCGAGGGCGTCCGCGCCACCGCTGACGATCCGATCGACCAGGGATGGCGAGGCCGGGTCGCCGTGGCGTTCCCGGCCGACGAGCGGATACATGGCCAGTCGGACGATCCGGCCGGTCGCGGGCCAGCCCGAGGCGGTGAGGTCCGCCTGTGAGGAACCGGTCAGCACGAATCGTCCCGGACGCGGATCGTCGTCGACCAGGCGGGGGCCGTGGGCCAGGCGGGCCGCAGGCGGGCTGCGGGCACACCGCCGGCCGCCGCCGGCGCGGATCGTGACATTCTTCTTCCCATGAGGCACGGGGGAAGAGAAGCCTGACATGGCGGGATCCGGCGACGGTCGTGACTGCGACTTCTTCATCAGCCATACCGGCGCGGACGCCGCCTGGGCGGCATGGATCGCCTGGCAGCTCGAGGCACGGGTGCGGATCGACGGGCGGCCCGCGCGCACGTTCTTACAGGCGTGGGACATCGTCGCCGGCACGAGCCGGGTGGCCAGTATGCATCGCACGCTGCCGGCGTCGGCCCGGGTGGTAGCCATCCTCTCCCCCACCTACCTGGACGAATCCGAGTACGGCAACGCCGAGTGGCAGACGCTCTGGCCGAACGACCCACAGGGACGCGCGCGCCGGATCGTCCCCGTGCGGGTCGCGGAGTGCCAGCCGGACGGGCTGCTGCGGTCGATCACCTACATCGACCTGGTGGGCCTCGGCGAAACGGCCGCCACCGACGCGCTGCTGACGGGAATCACCGGCTCCATCGAGGGCCGGGCTAAACCCACCGCCGCCCCGCTCTTCCCCGGCCCAGCCGGCCCGCCCGCGTTCCCCGGCCCAGCTGGCACCGGGCCAGCCGGCACCAGGCCAGCCAGCACCAGGCCAGCCAGCACCAGGCCAAGCAACGTTGAGCAGGCCGTCACGGTGCTGCACATCTCCGACACCCAGTTCGGGGCGAACCATGTGTTCGGCAGGACCGGGCTGACCGAGGCCGACCGGGCCCGCTCGTCGCTGTTCGGACGCCTGCACGACGACCTGCGGGAGCGGGCCGTGACCGAGGGGCTGCGCCCCGACCTCGTCGTGGTCACCGGCGACCTGGCCGAGACCGGCACCGAGGCCGAGTTCGACCAGGTGTACGACTTCCTCGTCGCGCTGGCGGACAGCCTGGGGCTCGACCGCGGCCGGTTCGCGCTCGTCCCCGGCAACCACGACGTCAACTGGCTGCTCTGCCAGTCCTCTTTCCTGCGCGAGCAGGCGTACGGACGACGGCCGGAACCGCCGTACTGGCCGAAGTGGGAGTTCTTCGCCGACCTGCTCCGGCGGTTCTACGGGGACGACGCGACGACCGGGTTCCAGGTCAACGCCGAGTGGTCGCTGTTCGAGATCCCCGTCCACGGCCGCGGGGTCGTCGTGGCCGGGCTGAACTCGACGATGGCCGAGACGCACGAGGAGCACTACGGCTGGCTCGGCGAGCGCCAGCTCCGCGCGGTCGCCGAGGCGCTGCGCCGCTACGAGCGCGACGGCTGGCTGCGGATCGGCGCGGTGCACCACAACCCGGTCCGCGGCGCGGCCTCGGACGACGAGAACCTGCGCGACGCCGACGACCTGGACAGGATCCTCGGGCCCCACCTGAACCTGCTCCTGCACGGTCACACCCACGACGGCCGGGCCGGCTCGCTGCCGGTCTCCGGGCTGCCGGTGGTGTCCACGGGCAGCGCGGCGGCCGCCGCGTCCGCCCGGCCGTCCGAGGTGGCGAACCAGTACCAGCTGATCCGCATCGACCGGGCCGGGTTCACCCGGTACGCCCGCCGCTACGAGCCGGACCAGCGACGCTGGACGGGCGACCCGCGGATCGACCCGGCCGGCGGCTCCTGGTCGGTGCGCACCCGGCACGAGTTCCGGTCCGTGCACGCGGCGTTCCCGCGCCCGGCGGGGGATGGCGGTGGGGAGAGCGAGCCAGGACGGTACCGCTCCGGCTGGCGCCGGGACGGCCGCTTCCCGGACGGGAGATCTCCCGACGGGCCCTTCCTGGACGACGACGGCCCGTCCGGCGAGCGGCGCTACGGCGAGCCGGCCGGGCCGCGGCCACCCGACCTGCTGGACGAGATCGCCGAGGTGGCCCGCCTGCGCCATCCGGACGCGAGGGTCGATCGGGTCGAGAAGGCGGCGGGAGACGGCGGGCCGCCCGCCCATCTGCGGCTGTGGCGCGCCGAGGGGCGCATCGTCGAGCACCGGATCGTCGGCCTGCTCGACGGCGACGCGGACGCGGCCGGGGTCGACGAGTTCGCGCGGACCGTCCGGCACGGCTACCTGGCCGCCCACCCGGGCGTGTTCACCGACCTCGTCTACACCGGGGCGCAGGCCGCGCCGGGCCTGGTCGCCCACGCCGAGCGGCTCGGCATGACGCTGCTGAGTAGGCCCGAATACCAGGGTGTGCTGGACCTGCGCGACTACGTCCGCCGGCAGACCGTCCGGCTGCGTACCGACGTGAACTACCCGCCCGAGCTGTACGTGCCGCAGCGCATCCGCCGTGTCGGCCGCACGCCCGACACTGTGCCGGGCACAGTGCCCGACACAGTGCCCGGCACCGCCCTCGACCAGATCATCGAGTGGCTGACCACGGACGAGGCCCGGTTCGTCCTCGTGCTCGGCGAGCCCGGGTACGGCAAGACCTTCCTCACCCACGAGCTCGCCCTGAAGCTGCCCGGCCACCTGCCGCACGTGGACCCGATGCTGATCGAGCTGGGCAGGCTGGAGAAGTCGCTGGAGCTCGACCAGCTCGTCGCCCAGCATCTGGTGGAGTCGGCGGTCCGCCGGCCGGACCTGGACGCCTTCCGCTACATGCTGGGCCGGGGCCGGCTGGTGCTGATCTGCGACGGCTTCGACGAGCTCGCCGCCCGCGTCACCTACGAACGCGCGGTGGAGGACCTGGACGCCCTGCTGGACGCCCTCGACGGCCGGGCCGGCCCCGATACCCCGGCGGCCGCCGGCCAGGCGAAGATCCTCGTGACGAGCCGGGCCGAGTTCTTCCTGACCGACGACGAGGTGCTGAAGAAGACCGGGGAGAAGGTCGCGCGCACGTTCGGCCGGTACATCGTCCGGTTGACCGAGTTCACCTCCGGGCAGATCCATGATTTCCTGGTCGGGCGTTACGACCGGGCGCTGTCCCAGAAGCTGCCCGATCCCGGCTCCCGCCGTGCCGAGGCGCGGCGGCTGGCGGCGGACCGCCTGGCCCTGATCGAGGAGGTGCGGGACCTCCCCGATCTGGCGCACAACCCGCGGCTGCTGTCGTTCATCGCCGACCTGGACGAGGACCGGCTGCGCCGGGCGCGCCGGCTCCCCGCTGGCACCGCTACCGGCGAGGTCACCGGTGAGGCCGGCGCCGGCGGTCCCGGCGCTGCCAGCGGCGCCAGCGCCGGGACCGCCGGTCCGGCCAAGGAGCCGGCAGAGGGCCCGGACGGCGCATCCGGCACGGTGACCGCCGCCGACCTGTACCGGGAGCTGATCGGCCAGTGGCTGGCCTACGAGCACACCCGGTCACGGGAGCTGACGGTCGACGAACGGGGGGCCGCCGTCACCGAACTCGCCGTCACGCTGTGGCGGGACGGCGCGGCCTTCGTCGGCGTGGCCAGGCTGACCGAGATCGCCGGCCACGTGCTCCGGTCGATGCGCGACCCACGCAGCCGCACCGCGGACGAGACCGCCCACCTGCTCGGTTCCGGCACCGCGCTGCGCCGCGACGCCGACGGCCGGTTCGCCTTCATCCACCAGTCGGTGATGGAGTACCTGGTCGCGGCCGAGATCGCCCGTGTGCTCACGGCGCCGGCCGGCCGCGGTGGCCATGCCGGCGATCTGCTCGCGGCGCAGAAGATGTCGGAGCTGATGGCCGACTTCTTCACCGACCTGGCCGGCCGGGACGCGGCGGCCCGCTGGGCGCAGAACACCGTCACCGATGCGGCGGCGCCCGCGGTGGCGAAGGCGAACGCGGAGCTGGTCGCGCGGCGGCTGGGTGTCCGGCTGCGGACGGGGGCGGACCTGGCCGGTGCCGACCTCGCGGGCGAGGACCTGTCCGGCCAGGACCTGCGCGATGCCGACCTGCGGCGGGCGAACCTGACCGACGCCCGGCTCGACCGCGCCGACCTGCGCGGCGCCGACCTGCGGGCGGCGGTGCTCGCCGGCGCCTCCCTGAAGGGCACCAGGCTCGACGGCGCGGACCTGTCCGAGGCGAGGCTGACCGGGGCGACGCTGAGTGATGTCGCGGCGGAGGGGGTGGTGGCCCATGAGGTGGACCTCGACGGCGCCCGGATCTCCGGCGGAGTCCTGCGCGCGGCCGACCTGACCGGCGCGTCGATGCGGCAGGCGCGGGTGACCGGGGCCGAGCTCACCGGGGTGGACCTGACCGGCGCCGACCTCAGCGGCACCCGCTTCGTCGACACGGATCTCACCGGGGCGACACTGACAGGCAGCAACTGGTCACGGGCCGCCTTTCTCGGCGGCCGGCTCGGCCCCGCCGTGGACGCGCCCGAACTGGCCACGGCAGCGCTCGCCGGGCGAGACCGGGCGCAGGTGATGCCACGGCCAGCGGCATCGCCCCAGTACGCGGTGGCGTTCTCCCCCGAC
>NZ_CEVIVC010000014.1:58214-60772 GCF_982290645.1 Protofrankia sp. CiP1_Cm_nod4 | reverse complement strand
CACGGTCCGGCTGTGGGAGACCACCACCGGACGGCGGATCGCTACCGTGATCGGTCTTCAGGATGGGTGGGCGGTTCTGCTGCCGGACGGCTCCTACAAGCTGGTCGGTGAGCCGGGCGGCTCCTTCTGCTGGGTGATCAAGACCGTCCGTTTCGAGCCGGGCGAGCTGGACGGCTACGACCCGGCCATCCGGCGCCTCGCGGAGGACGCGCCCCTGCCCCTGCCCGCCGGCTGGCACCCCGTCACACCCCAGGTGATCCCGCCGGTCAGGCCGCCTGATCCACGCCCCGGCCGCCGCAGCGGCATCTTCCGCCGCCGCTGATCACGACCGGCCAGGAGGATCAGCCGCTGGGCAGCCGGGCTACCGTGCCGCCCTCGCGGCCGCGCTGCTTGCCGGAGGATTCACCACGATGCGCCGGGTAACGTCCGATCTGGACGAGTAAGGAAATGGGCGGTACCGAATGCCCGACGCAAAGCCTGCCGTCAGGGACATCACGACGCCAGATATGCAATCCCGTCAATTCGGCCTCGACGGCGAGGCCGTTATTGTTTGGTGGCTATTGGTTCAGGGTATCTCCACAACAGGGCCCGGTCTTTCTTTTTGTTCCCGCCAGGAACAGGTGACCTGTCCGGTAGTTTTTGCCAGCACGACGAGAAGGAACACTACGGTCGTCCCCATGCGCGACACGAAACGTCCTGATGAATCTTGTTTCCCGGCGAAGCCCGGTCCCGATCGGCGCACTCTCCGTGGCCTTCAGACATTGACCTGTCTCCTGTAACCGGACGACCACGGTCTGCGCCGGCAACATTCAGTCGCCGCCCGGCTGCCCGACAGCAGTATCATAACCGGTCGAACCGTGGACGGAGACGATCCAGCTTCGTCTGCTATACAGCCTCCCACGGCCCCTGGCTCTGAAGGAGCATCTGCTGATGCCTGTTCTGTGTGAACCGGCTGTCGCGGTTCCAGAAAATATCCTGACCATGGGTGAGACTCTTGAACTGGCTCAGCGTCTTCACAGAGATCACCCTGCCCTCCCCCTCGCCCTGCGCCTCATAAGTAACACCGGCGTCGTCAAGCGCCACATTGTTCGTCCGATTGACGAGACATTGAAGCACCCAGGTTTTGAGATCAGGAACCACATCTACGAGGAAGAGGCCAGGGCGCGGGTTCCGGACGTTGTGCACCGCGCGCTCCGAAATGCGGAGATGTCGCCTGCTGATATCGACATGATAGTATACCTGTCCTGCACCGGGTTCATGATGCCGTCGCTGACGGCCTGGCTCATCAACAAGCTCGGGTTCAGACCGGAGACACGCCAGCTCCCCATCGCCCAGCTGGGCTGTGCGGCTGGCGGAGCAGGGATAAACCGCGCATTTGACTTCTGCACCGCCCATCCCGGATCAAACGCTCTGATCGTGGCCTGCGAGTTCTGCTCGCTCTGCTACCAGCCCACCGATGTCGAGATCGGCAGCCTGCTGTCGAACGGCCTGTTCGGCGACGCCGTAGCGGCCGCCGTGGTGCGCGCCTCCGGAGGGACGGGCATGCGCCTGGAACGGACCGGTTCCTACCTGATACCGAACACCGAGCAATGGATTTCCTACGCCGTGAAAGCTACCGGCTTTCATTTCCAGCTCGACCGACGCGTCCCGAAGACCATGGAACCGCTGGCGCCGGTCCTGCGAGACCTGGCAGCAGAGAACGGCTGGAACGCATCGCTGCTGGACTTCTACGTGATCCACGCTGGCGGGCCCCGCATCCTGGACGACCTGAGCCGTTTTCTCGATGTCGCACCCAACGAGTTTCGCCATAGCAGGGCGACGCTTACCGAGTATGGGAACATCGCGAGCGCCGTCGTACTCGACGCCCTTCGGCGAATCTTTACCGAAGGCGGGGTCCCGAACGGTGGATGCGGTATCCTGGCAGGCTTTGGTCCCGGGATCACGGCTGAGATGTCGGTCGGGCGCTGGCAGGCAGACCCCTTCACAGCAAAGAGGGCGGACCGGGTCGAAGAGCAGGCCTGAGCCTGGACCCGTCGCCCCGCTCCGGGCCGGACGCCACCGCGGGCTTTCCATCAGTTTTTGGCGTTCCCCGGACAGCCTGGTCGACACCGGATATGTCGATCGTAGTTTCCTACTGGAAAGGCCGTGTGGGATGTCCATCTCGAACTCCGTGCCGACGTGCCCGTTCCGGCACGACGACGCCCTGGAACCAGACCCCTTCATGACCCGGATGCGGGCTGAGGCCCCCGTCACCCGCGTCCGGATGCCATACGGGGAAGGCGACTGCTGGCTGATCACCCGCGATGCGGACGTGCGGACAGTCACCGCGGACCGGCGTTTCAGCCGGGCCGCGCTGATCGGGCGGGACTTCCCGCGGATCACGCCTGCCCCCATCGCGCAGCCCGAGTCGATCAACCTCATGGATCCGCCCGCGCTGAACAGGGTGCGCAGCCTGATCCTCAAGGCGTTCACCACGCGCCAGGTCGAGAAACTGCGGCCCTGGACCCAGCAGGCCACGGACGGGCTGCTGACCAGAATGGCCAGGCATGGCGCGCCGG
>NZ_CEVIVC010000014.1:56619-57803 GCF_982290645.1 Protofrankia sp. CiP1_Cm_nod4 | reverse complement strand
CTCAACGAGGAGGAACTGTCCGTGCTGGCCATGCTCCTGCTGGTCACCGGTCACGACACCACCACGTACAACATCAGCAACATCGTCTACACGCTGCTGACGCACCCCGTGCAGCTCGGCCAGCTGCGCGCCCATCCCGAGATACTGCCGCAGGCCATTGAGGAGCTGCTGCGGCACATCCCGTTCCGTCAGGGCGTCGGCATTCCGCGGGTGGCCCTGGAGGACATCGACTTCGACGGTGTCACCATCAGGGCTGGTGACACCGTGCACGTGTCATATCTGACCGCCAACCGCGACGAACTGGTCTACGACCGTGCCGACGAACTCGACTTCGGACGGAAGGATCCCGTCCCGCATATGACCTTCGGATACGGCAGCCACCACTGCCTCGGATCCCATCTGGCGCGCATGACGCTCCAGGTCTCCATTGGCACACTGCTCACCCGTTTCCCCGGACTGCGGCTGGCCGTACCCGCGCGGGACGTGCGGTGGAACACGGTGTCGATCTGGCGTTACCCGCTCGTGCTGCCGGTCGCCTGGTAGAGGCGCCGGCCCGGTCCTCGGGTGGTGCCGCCTGTCGTCAACGAGAGCGGTGATCGGCTGGGCCTGCTCCCCCAGGCAGGTCCTGGCCCGCGATCAGCAGAGCCGGTGGGGGGCGAGGCTGTCGTCGATGGGGAGTAAGCCGGTGACCGTCGCGGTCACCTCCATCGACTGGAGGACGACGATGCCTCGCAGGACGTTGACGAAGGCCGTGTCAGCCGCGTCGCGACCGGTTGCGATGCGGACCATGCCCTCTCGGGGGGCTCGGCGGGTGGCGTCGTAGGTCCACCACGCACCGTCGAACCATGCCTCGAAGACGGCGTGGAAATCCATCGGGGCCAGGCCGGGCGCGTACACGGCGACGAAGCGCGCGGGTATCTGGAGAGCCCTGCACAACGTGATCCCGAGATGGGCGAAATCGCGGCATACTCCCTGCCCGGTGAGCAGCGCGTCATCGGCGCAGCTGTGGACGTTGCTGGAGCCCGGGACATAACCCACCCGGCTGTGAATCCACTGTGTGATCGCCTCCACCTGGGGGCGTCCGGGTGGCAGGCCGCCGAACTCGGCGACCGCGAACCCGACATCGTGATCCGACGGGCAGTAGCGGCTCGCCCGCAGGTAGGTCAGCTGCTCCAGACCAGGCA
>NZ_CEVIVC010000014.1:55425-56328 GCF_982290645.1 Protofrankia sp. CiP1_Cm_nod4 | reverse complement strand
TCGCCGCGGATGGCTGCGGCCGGTTGTCCGGCGGTGGCAGGCGGGGGGCCGAGTTCCGCCCGGTAGGACACGGACAGGATTCCCGGGGGTGTGCGCAGAAGATGCAGTCGACCACCGTGTGGCGTGGCCAGCTCGACCGCGACCGGGAGCACCCTCCTGTCCATCGTCACGTCGAGCCGCTCGGCACGGACTGCCCGGCCGTTGGCCGCGGCGATGTGGAGGGCGACGTCCGCAGGTTCCCCGACATCGAAGGTGAGGTCGCAACTGACCACTCGCTCGGCCACCCCGCCGCCGGGATGCGCGGACGGTCGGTAACTTTCTGACTGCACGTCGGTCACGGAGGGGACGCCACCCCGGCAGTGCGCAGGATCTCGTCCGTCGAACCGGTCAGCGAGCCGGCGCCGGCCAACCGGAGCACCTCGCGCGCATGCTCGGGTACATGCTCGGGTGCGGTGTCGGGCAGAGTCACCAGCGGCTGGGTGCCCGGCACGGACGGAGTGAAGGACAGCCGGTCGGGAGCACCGCCGTCGTCGTCGAACCGGTCGAGGTCGACGCGGTCGAGAACGGAAAAGGTCTGATGCGCCGTCACGACGGCCACCTCACCCCGACGGTACCCCGCCGGATGGCAACAACCGACTACCACATCGACATCATGTCGCACATCGACATCATGTCGATGTTTGCGAAATCATCAGCCTGTTCACAGGCTACCATATGGGAGACCCTCAAAGGGAGATCACGCTGACGGGCACGACGATTCCCGGGGCACGACGATTCCCGGGGATCGACGAGTCTTTTGTGGGCATGTCCGCCGAATATGGTCGGGTACGCGCGGTGCTCATCACGGCCACCGCACAGCCCGAACCCGAATCATGCGAAATCACCCTCCGTACACCACGCCAC
>NZ_CEVIVC010000014.1:53936-54991 GCF_982290645.1 Protofrankia sp. CiP1_Cm_nod4 | reverse complement strand
CCGACGATACCGGACCATTCGCCCGGCATCGATCCAGGAAACTACCGCTAGATATCGCTAGATATCGCTAGAACCTCGTCGCCGACAGGCCGCCGTCGACAGGGAGCGTGACTCCGGTGATGTAGGAGGATCGGTCGCTGAGCAGCCAGGCCACCGTTTCGGCGACCTCGTTCGGCGTGCCGGGGCGGCCGAGCGGGGTGTGGTTCTCAAAGCGGTCACGCAACTGCGGATACTGCGCGAACGTGGCGGCCACGCCATCGGTCAGAATGGCGCCGGGGGCGACGACGTTCACCCGAACTCCCTGTGCCGCGTACTCCTGGGCCGCCGCACGCGCGAGTCCGGTGACACCGGCCTTCGCCGCCTGATAGGACGAGTCTCCGATCCCTGCGACCAGTCCGGCCACGCTGCCCGCGATCACGATCGCACCGCCACCGGCCTTCGCCAGTTCGGGTATCTGGGCGCGGAGATTCAGCCAGGTGCCACGCAGCGTCAGGCCCTGCACGGTGTCCCAGGAGTCCTCGGTGATCTCGGTCAGCCTCCTACCGAGCTCGTCCCCGGTGGCCGCGTTGAGATATGCCCCGTTCAGTCTTCCATGCCGTTCCAGCGCCGCCTGGACGAGTGACTCCGCCCCGGCCGACGTGCTGAGGTCGACGGTCACGGCGACTGCGTCGAAGCCGTCAGCGGTCAGCTGGCCGGCCAGTTTCGCGAGCTCGTCGCTGCTGCGCGCCCCCAGGACGACCCGGGCGCCCTCCTCAGCGAACAGCCGGGCCGCCGCGGCGCCGATGCCCCGACTGGCGCCCGCAACGATAATCACTTTGTCTGCGAGAAGTCCCATGGGAGAAATAGTACGAAAGCGTACTTGAGTACGCCTTAAGCGTACGTTTCACGTGTTGACACGCTCGGCGTAACGAGATGGTCTCGGCACGCGGCCATCCTGCCCCGCCGGCAGGTGACACGTCCAGCGAAATTGCGTGACCGTCACCGCCGCATACGCCGGGTGCCGGGGGGAGATTTCCAGAGCGCCGGTCAAGTAGCGCGGATCCCATCCACGACCA
>NZ_CEVIVC010000014.1:50128-53319 GCF_982290645.1 Protofrankia sp. CiP1_Cm_nod4 | reverse complement strand
GCGCCGATCTTCTCCGGTGGCCGGCGTCCATCGAAGCGTGCCATCGTCCGGGGGGATACGTATGGTTACCTGACCGGCGCGTTCGGCGGTTGCGAGAGAATGATTCTGGAGAAACGGGATTCAGGAGACCGTGACGCTGCGCAGGTCCAGTTCACGGAACTGGGTGGGGACGACGTTGCGCAGCCGGGCGGACCAGGCGGCCGTGGCGCTCTGGTACCAGATCGGGACCGTCGGCATGTCCTGCAGCACGAGCCGTTCGGCCTGCTGGTAGAGCTTCTCGCCCTCCTGCTGCGACGGCGCCCCGTCGGCGCGGGTGAGCAGCGCGTCGACGGCGGGGCTGGAGTACTGGCCGACGTTGGACGAGCCGCCGGTCCTGAACAGCGGGTTGAGGAAGTTCTCGATCGACGGGTAGTCGGCCACCCAGGCAGTGCGGTAGATCGCGCCTATCGTCCTGTCGTCGAGCTTCCTGCGGAACTCACCGAGCGTCGGTACCGGCTCGAACCTGCACTCCCGACCGAGCGTCCGCTGGATCGACGCGCACGTCACCTCCATCCACTGCTGATTGGCGGAGTCGACGTTGGAGGTCAGCACGACCGGCCCCTGGAACCCGGTCTCCTCGAACAGTTTCCTGGCCTTCTCGGGCTGGTAGGTGCACAGCTCCCCGCACTGGTTGTCGAGGTGGCCCTGCACGTTCGGCGCCACCAGGCCGTCGGCCGGCGTCCGAGCGCCGTTGAAGACCTTCTTGATCAGGTCGACCCGGTCGATGGACATCGAGACGGCCTGCCGCAGCCTCGCGTCGGCAAAACGCCTGTCATAGAGGGGAAAAGCGATCGCCTGGTATCCGAGGTACCTGTAGGAGACGCGACGGGAGTCCGGGAGATCAGTCTTGATCCTGTCGTTGACCGTCGACGACCACGGCGTGAACGAGAGATAGTCGAGTCTGTTCGCCAGCACGTCCGCGTAGGCGTCGTCGAGGTTCGCGTAGAAACGGAAGTCCACGCCGTCGATGTGCGGTTTCTCGCCGGCATAGTTGTCGTAGCGCCGCACGACGAGGTTCTTCCCCTTCGTGTGCGAAACGAACCGGAACGGGCCGTTGCCGACCGGATGGCCCTCGTAGGCCTTTCGGTCGGCGAAGAAACTCGCCGGCAGGGGGAAGAAGGCCGCGTAGCCGAGCTGGGTGGCGAACGTGGAGAACGGCGCGGACAGGGTCACGACGAAGGTGCTGTCGTCGACGACCTTCAGGCCTGGCAGCTCCTTCGCGGGCGGCAGGGCGTCCGGCTGCCCGCCGTCCGGCGTCGTGTTGTTCACCTTGCTGAAACCCTCGACATGCGAGAAGTAGTTCGCGCCCTGCATCCTGTTCGGGGAGTAGGCGGTGTAGTTCCAGGCGTCGACGAAGCTCCTGGCCGTGACCGGCGTGCCGTCATGGAAGGTCCACCCGGGCTTCAGTCTGATTGTATAGACCTTTGCGTCCGTGGTCTGGATGGACTCGGCGACGGCGTTACGCGGCGCGGCCGTTTTCGCGTCGTACTCCACGAGGCCCTTGAACAGTGCGCCGAGCACCCCGATGCCGCCGACCTCCGTCGTGTCGCCGGGGATCAGCGGGTTCTCCGGTTCGGTCAGGCTGTAACTGATGACCGACTGCCCGCCCGGGCCGGTGCCGCTCGTATTTCCCGTACCGCTCCCGGTGCTCGTGCCACACGCGCCGAGCAGCACGGTGAGCACTGCCACGGAGCAGACGGCGGATCGAAATCGAAATGGTCGCATGTTTTTTCCATTCACAATGATGACGTCGATGACGTCGATGACGCCGAAGTCGTGTTCGACGGGACCGCGGGCGGCCACCGTCCGCGGCCGGTCCGAACACCTGGTCCTTCGTCGGCCCATCCGTGAGAAACGCGCCGACAACACGAATGTCGAATCACATGGTCACGGACGGGGTACTGCCTTCGGGAACGTCACACAATGCCGAGGCAGAGCGGGAAGCCGGGCCGCCCGCCCAGCAGGTGGGCACCGGCCGACTGCAGGATGCGGTCCTGGGCGACGATGTGCTGGCACATCGTGTTCGTGTCGCGCAGCCACCGGTCCAGCGGGGACGGCCGGTAGATCGAGCTGGTCTGCAGCAGGTCGTAGAGCCGGCTCACGATCGACCGCGCCGTTCGGAAGGCGTGCAGGCGCGACAGCGGCAGCGCGGCCCGCTCGTCCGGGGTGAGATCGTCGAAGGTGCCCCCGGCGGCCAGGACGTCGTGCTGGCGCCGCATGCTGCCGTACACCCCGTTGCGGGTGGCGACGAAGTCTGCCTCGCAGCCGGCGATGACGACCTGCACGCGGTAGTCGTCGGCCGCGGCGGCGCCCGACGGGCGCGCCCGGCCGGCGACGGTCTCGCGGGCATGGTCGAGCGCGGCGCGCGCGATGCCCAGCGGCACGCCGGGCATGTTGCGCATGTGCACCTCCGGCTGGGCGAGCGCGCCGGTGCCGTTGCGCACGGCCCCGAAGACGAGGGTGTGCTCCTCGGGGACGAACACGTCCGTGATCACGTAGTCGCAGCTTCCGCTGCCGGCCAGACCGGTGGTGTGCCAGGTGTCGACGATCTCGACCTGCTCGCGCGGCACCATCATCAGCCGCGAGTCGTGCGGATCCCCGTCCGGGCCCGGCTCCGGCTGGCCGTCGCGGTAGATGAACGCCCCGGAGATCACCCAGTCGCTGTGGGTGATACCGCTGCCGAACTGCCAGCGGCCGGTGAGCCGGTAACCGCCGGGGACGCGCTCGGCGTGCCCGGTCGGGAACAGCAGCCCAGCCGTGATCATGTCCAGGCTGGGGAACATCTCCCTGGCCACCGGCTCGTCCAGGAACGCGGCGTAGAGCCCGGTGTCCGAACCGATCATCGCGCACCAGCCGGCGGACGCGTCGCCGTAGGACAGCGCCTCGATGACCTCGGTCTGTTCCGCGGAGGTGAGCTCAGGGCCACCCCACCGGCGCCCGAAGCCCATCCGGAACACCCCGGTGGCACGCAGTGTCTCCACCACGTCCGGGGGCAGCCGCCGAGCGCGCTCGATCTCCTCGGAGCGCTCCCGCAGCAGCGGGGCGGCCGCCCGGGCGCGCTCGAGAATCTCCTTGCCGGTCCGGGGCGGCCCCTGCGCGGCAGGGCCGGCGGGGCTGACCCGGCCGGCAGGGCCGGCAGGGCTGACAGAGCC
>NZ_CEVIVC010000014.1:45490-49803 GCF_982290645.1 Protofrankia sp. CiP1_Cm_nod4 | reverse complement strand
CCGGGGCCGGCCGCGGCGGGCTCGCGGTGGGTCTGTGTCTCGGTCATGTGATCGCTCCCCTTGGATGCGGTGGGCGCGCTGGGTCAGCTGGGCGAGGACCTAGATCCCCTGGGCGGAGCGGAAGACGCGGTCGGGGTCGTAGCGGCGTTTGACCTCGCTCAGCCGCGCCAGGTTCGGGCCGTAGTAGGCCGACCGCCAGTCAGGAAGATCAGGGTCGGGAAAGTTGACGTAGGCCGCGTCGGAGGCGAACGCGCCCATCTCCCGGTGCAGGCCGGTCAGCCACTCCAGGTTGTCCCGCCGCACCGCGGCGGGATCGCCGGTGCTCCACGAGGCGTCCATGCTGATCAGGAACAGCGCGTCCCGGTGCGGGAACGCGCTGCCGGCCACCGGCACCCGGCTGATCGCGCCGCCCCAGGTGAACAGGGCGGCCCCGGCGCCGTCCGGGTTGCCGCTCCCCGGCCACTTCTCCAGGGCCGCCAGCAGGGCCGCCACGCCCTCCTCGGGCAGCGGCTCCGGCACGCACCGGGTGCGTACCGCGAACGCGCCGCCCGAGGTGGTGTGGTGCAGGTAGTCCGCGGCCTCCCAGTAGGTCCGGTCGGCGACGTCCGCCCGGTACGGCGTGGCGGCGGCCAGCGCGGGTGTGAGCAGCTCCCGCAGCTCCACGGCCGGGCCGAGGTGCTGCCCGATCATCGAGACCACGCCGTCCTGGCCTGGCGCGCGGCTCACGCCGATCCGGGCGGCGAACTCCTCCGGCGCGCGCCGCATGATCTCCTGCGCGGTGCTCAGCACCTCGGGCGCATGCTCCCAGGACCACAGCAGCAGGCAGGTGGAGCTGACGGGCGGCACCGACCGGGCCTGGAAGGTGAAGGAGGTGTTCACCCCGAAGTTCCCACCGCCGCCCCCGCGGCAGGCCCAGAACAGGTCGGCGTTCTCGGCCTCGCTACAGGCCAGCGTCGTGCCGTCGGCGAGGACGACGTCGGTGCGCACCAGCGCGTCACAGGTCAGGCCGAACGCGCGTGACACCGCCGCGACACCGCCGCCGAGCACCAGCCCGCCGATCCCGACGTCGTCGGAGTTGCCCAGCGGGAACGCCAGGCCGTGCAGGCGCAGCGCGGCGTAGATCGCCTTCATCCGGGCGCCGCCGCCGACGGTGACCAGCCCGCTCGACGGGTCGACCCGCACCTCGTCCAGCGCGCGCAGGTCGAGCACCAGCCCGGTGCCGACCGAGCTGCCCGTGTAGCTGTGCCCGCCGCCCCGGACGGTGAACGGCGTGCCGTGCTCGCGGGCCCAGCCGATCGCCCGGCCGACGTCGGCGGCGTTCGCCACCGTCAGCGCCGCGGCGGGCCGGACGTGCTGGTAGCGCTCGTTGAACGGCCGGCTCGCCGCGGTGAAGCCGGCGTCGCCCGGCAGCCGCAGGCGGCCGTCGACCAGGCCGCGCAGGCCCGGCCAGCCAGCCGCCCCGGCAGCGCCGGCCGGCCCAGCGGCCCCAGCCGCCCCGGCGGTACCGATCGGTCTGGTGGCCCCGGCCGGCCCGGACACTCCGGCCGGCCCGGTCATCTCAGCCCACCTCCTCGAGGTAGGAGACCCCGGTCTCGGCGTGCGCGCCGTAGCGCTCCCACTCCTCGCGCAGCACCAGCCGTCCGCCGTCACCCGGCTGCGGGGTGTTCACGGTGTGCCCGGAGATCACCCGGCCGTCGACGAGCGCCATGGTGTAGGCCAGCCGCAGGGTGCCCTCCGGCCCGCAGGTACCGATGATCGCCCCGCGGCGGACCTGCCCGCCGGCGAAGTCCGCCCACACCAGATCGCCGTCCTGGTGGTAGCGGGCGACCGTGCCGTCACCGCCGCCGGCCCTGCGGAACAGCCGCCCGTCATAGTTGATCGTCATTCGTCCACGTCCAGCAGGCCGGCGGGCATCTCCAGAGCCGTGCCGGGCGGGGGCGGCGCGACCGGGTCGGCGTCCAGCGTGACCAGCGCGCTCGCCGCGTCCAGCCGCTCGAGGCAGGTCGGTGTGTCGTCGGCCTGGCACACCACGAAGGAGTGGCGGGCGATGTAGCCGCCCGGCGGCAGCCGCAGCGTGGTCCCGGGCTCGACCATCGGGGACGCGGTGACCAGCCCGGGCGCCGCCCGCGGCACCCGGACCGAGCGCACCCGGCAGTCCCGCTCCGGGTAGCCGAACCGGATGCCGGCGACGCCGCGCCGGACCGGCGCGATGTCCGGCCGCTGCCCGACGGCGACGTCGACGAGCACCTCCCCCGGGTCGACACCGGTGGCGATCAGGCCGAGGAACGGGATCAGGTCACCGCCGAGCCTGCCGTTGATCTCGATGATCAGCGGCCCTCGCTCGGTGAGCCGCACCTCGGCGTGGGTGATGCCGTTCTCGATCCCGAGCACCCGGTGCGCCCGCGCCAGGGTGTCGATCAGCACGGGGTCGCGCAGGAGCGGGTCGGCCGCGTCGACGACATGGCCGGTCTCCTCGAAGTAGGGATGCGCTCCGGTCCGCTTGCGCGCCACGAACATCGGCAGGTACTCGCCCTTGTGCACGGCGGCGTCGACGCTGATCTCGGGGCCCACGGCGTAGCCCTCGACGAGGGCACCCCCCTGGTACGACTCGTCGCCGATCAGGCTGGCCTGCGAGGCGACGTGGAAGGCCGCGTCCAGCTCGGCATCGTCGGCGGCGAGGACGACGCCCATGCTGGCGCCGAGCGCGCGGGGCTTCACCACGACCGGGTAGCCGATCCGCTCCGCCGCCGCCCGGGCCTGCTCGACGGTGGCCGTCATCTCGAACCCCGGCTGCGGCAGGCCGGCGGCGGTCAGCCGGGAGCGGGTGTCGTACTTGTCGCGGCACCCGTGCACACCGGGGATGCTCAGGCCCGGCACGCCGAACTCGGCGGCGAGCCCGGCGGCGGACATCACCAGCGGCTCGTCCCAGCACAGCACGCCGAGGACCGTGCGCCTGGCCGCCACCTCGCGGGCCGTGCTGGCCAGCAGGTCGTGGTCGAAGACGTTGACCACGGTGATCTCGTCGAAGTAGCCGCGCTGCCAGGTGGGCCGGAGGTTGTTGATCAGTACCAGTCCGAGGCCCGCTTCCCGCGCCCGCGCGGCGGCCGATCGGACCAGGTACTCGCGGTAGAGCCGCAGCCCACTGCCGATCACCAGCAGCACGTTCCCGGAGCTGTTCATGCGTGTTCCTTCCGCGTCGACGATGAGCCCACGACGTTCTCGGCCGTGTTCCCGGCGGTCCCGGTGTCGGCCCCGGCGTTCTCGGTGATCTCGGCGTTCTCGGTGACCTGTGCGGCTATCCGCGCGGCGACCAGGGGCGCGGTGCGGAACCCGTCGCCGCCGGCGGCCGCGCACGCCCACACCGCCGGGCCGGGACGGACGAGACGGGCGCCGCCGGTGCCCGCGTCGACCAGGTAGTGGCACTGCCTGACCCGCCGCACGGTGTAGCGCTCCGGGCCGGTCAGGATCGACGCCACCAGCTGGTCGACGCCGACCGGCCAGGAGCCGGCGCCATCCGGCCAGGCGCCGGCGCCGTCGGAGCCGTCTGCGGCCCTGCCCGTGGGGCCGGCAGTGGCCCCGCCCGCGGCCCCGCCCGTGGGGCTGGCAGGGGGCCCGTCCGTGGGGCCGGCCACCGCGTCGGCCTCCCGGCACACCGCGCTGGAACTGACCTTCAGCAGCGTCCCTTCGCCCGGTGGCAGCAGCCAGGACCGCCCGTCGGCGCCGACCCGCCCCGCGCTGGGCGCGCGCTCCCACCAGCGCACCAGCTCCGCGGGCGGCGTGAGGTACACCATGGCCTGGCGGTAGAGCACCATCGGCAGGTCGACCAGCTCGCGCGACCACGGCCCCGCTGCGACGAAGACCAGGTCCGCGCCCAGCCGCTCGCCGCCGGCCAGCACGACCCGTCCCATCTCGGCGTCGACCGAGACGACCTCCCGCCCCGGCAGCACCGTCACCGCGGGGTGCGCGTCCAGCCACCGGGCCACGGCTGTCAGGACCCGGCAGGCCAGCAGCACACCGGCGTCGTGCTCGAGCACCCCCACCGCGCCGGCGGGGAACCTCAGGTGCGGCAGCTTCGCCGGCTCGACGAGCTCGACGGGCAGGCCGGCGCCGGCACCGGCCGCGGCCACCGCCTCGGCCTCGTCGGCGGGCCAGGCGGTCACCACGCCGACGCGGCGGTAGAGCCTGGC
The DNA here is from genome assembly GCF_982290645.1 of Protofrankia sp. CiP1_Cm_nod4. Taxonomy (NCBI): domain Bacteria; kingdom Bacillati; phylum Actinomycetota; class Actinomycetes; order Frankiales; family Frankiaceae; genus Protofrankia; species Protofrankia sp. CiP1_Cm_nod4. Next base: position 45,616 of record NZ_CEVIVC010000014.1, on the reverse strand, counting down.
GCCCAGCAGCCGCTCCAGCGCCAGCCACTCGTGATGGGCGGCCGCGACCCGCCGGGTGGCGGCCCGGTCGGCGGGGTCGAGCGCCCGCATCGCCCGGTGCTGGTCGAACGAGCTGGACACCGGGTT
>NZ_CEVIVC010000014.1:43625-45145 GCF_982290645.1 Protofrankia sp. CiP1_Cm_nod4 | reverse complement strand
CGTGCCACCCGTTCGCTGAGCCTGGGCATGCGCCTGGGCACGATCTCGGTGGGCCCGCGGCCGGCGGGGCGGATCGCGAGGTCCGGCAGCGCCCGCCCGGCCAGGTCGATCAGGATGGGTGCCGCGCCGCGCAGCACCACCTCGGCCTCGTGGCAGAAGTCGCCGTCCTCGCCCACGCCCGTGCCCGTGCCCGAGCCCTGGCCCGCGGTCCACCCGGCCAGCCGGGCCAGCTGCTCGACGAGCGTCTCGGCCGCCCGGTTGAGGCTGAAGTAGGGCATGTCGTAGGCCGCGACGAAACGTTCGGTGACGCGCGCGGCGGCTGCCCGGGAACGTTCGGACACCGCCAGCGGCCCTCGGCCGGCCCACCTGTCGATCTCGGCCGCCACCCGGTTCCACGGCTCGACCAGACGCGAGCGGGTGATCCGGGCCAGCTCCTCGCGGCTGAAGCTGGTGCGCTGGAACTCCGGGCTGGTCGCGGCCAGGTGGAAGCGGATCAGGTCCCTCGGCACCTCGGCCGCCAGCTCCCGTCCCCCCAGCACATGGCCCCGGCTGGTGGAGAACTTCGCGTTGTCCAGCTCGTAGAACTCGTTGGTGAGGAACAGCTCCGGCAGGTCGTAGCGGCCGTCGTGCGCCAGCAGCATCGCGGTCCCGGCGACCGCGAACGGGTAGATGTTGTCGAAGCCGAGGAAGTAGACCACGCTCGAGCCGGACCCGGCCAGCCACAGCTCGTCCTCGGCAGCCAGCGGCGTGCCCCGGCGCTCGGCCGCCAGCGCGGAGCAGTACATGCTCCACGCCATCGGCTCGGCGTTCGGGTTGATCACCTGCCCGGGGACCTCGGGGAAGTGCGCGGGGATGCCCCAGGAGCCCGGGTAGGTGACCGGGTAGTCCGGCAGCGGCCGGGAGAGCATCTGCTGGACGGCCTGCGCCATGTGCGGGCGCATCATCGCGGCGTGGCCGGCGAAGTAGTCGCGCAGCCCGTCCCGGTACTCCTCCATGGGCAGCACCAGGACCCGCGCCTGGCGCGGCCGCACCGGCTCGTCCGGGTACATGGTCGAACGCGGGTTGAGCAGCTCCCCCGCGGCGACCGGATGGGCGCAGCTCTCGCACAGCCCCGCGCACCCGTCGGCCAGGCAGACCGGGCAGCTTCCGCGCACGTACCCGTCCACCAGGTACTGCCCGGTGCGCGGCAGGTACGGGAACGTCATCGTCCGCGCCCGGAGCTTCCCGGCGGCGTGCAGTCGCTCCAGGAAGCCCCAGACCGTCTTGGTGAACCGTTCGTCGACGCCGGTGAAGCCGTCGACGCCGATCCCCGCCGCGGCCAGGGACGCCTCCACCTGCCGGGCGGAGCGGGCCACCAGCCGCGCCGGCGTCGTGCCCAGCCGGTGGGCCGTGGTCACCACGTAGCTCGGGGTGTCCTGGATGCCGGTGCCGAGCAGCACCTCGCGGCCGGTCGCGCGTGCGTACCGGGTGTACACGTCGGCCGCCAGGAACGGGCCCGCCAGATGGCCCAGATGCAGGTC
>NZ_CEVIVC010000014.1:33566-43161 GCF_982290645.1 Protofrankia sp. CiP1_Cm_nod4 | reverse complement strand
CGGCAGGTGCGCGATGTCGCCCGCGGCGAACCCGTACCGTTCGCCGTCGACCACCAGCGTCGCGCTGCCCGTCATCGCGATGAAGATCTCGTGCTCGTGATGGGCGTGCGCGGTCGAGACGTCGCCCGGCCGCAGCACGCACCAGGCGCCCTCGAACGGCGCGTTCAGCGCCGGCCAGGGCAGCAGCCGCTGCGAGTCGAGGCCGTAGGCGCGGGTCAGGTTCGCCCGGTCCAGTCTGCGGATCTCCATCACGCGCTCCAGGCCGCCGATGCCGCCACCGGCACCGCCGGGGCAGCCACCGATACCGTCGTCGGGGCCGCCACCGAGGGAACGCGCCGGTCGAGCAGGTCGGCGAGGATGTCCTGGGAGCGGTGGGCGAGCACGCTGATCAGCGAGTCGGAGATGCCGTGGGTCCGCTCGTTGACGCCCTGCAGGTACACCGCGCCCCATGCCGAGCCGTCCAGGTCGACGCGGTAGCGCCGGTTGACCGTGATGTCGGCCAGGCCCAGCCGCCCGGCCAGCTCCCGCACCAGCGCGGGCATTCTCGGTTCGTATCCGGTCCCCAGCAGCACCAGATCGCAGCGCAACGGCTCGGTCCTGCCGCTACGGCGGTCCCGCAGTTCCAGCACGACGTCGTCGCCGTCGGCCCGGGCGCTGATGACCTCGGTCATCGCCCGTACCGCGGATCGCCGCTCCCCCAGCATCCTCTGCCGGTAGAGCATCGAGTACAGCTCGTCGAGGAAGGGCTCGGCCAGCCCGGCGTAGTTCGTCAGGTGCATTTCACCGAGAATCTCCGCGCGGGTCTCGGGAGAGCTGTCGAAGAACTCGTCGACGAAGGAGGGGAAGAACAGCTCGTTGACGAACTTGCTCGTCTGGTAGTTCCGCAGGCCGACGGAGCGCACCAGCAGGGTCGGCCGGCTCAGCGGAAGGTCCTGGTGCAGCGCCACGAACATCTCCGCCGCGCTCTGCGCGCCGCCCACCACCACGGCCCGCAGCGGCCGGTCGGCCGGCACCTGCGCGATGCGGGTGCAGTACCCGGTGCTGTGGATCAGCCGGTCGGCGGGCAGCCCGCGGAAGACCTCGGGGACGTGGGGGTCGCGGCCGGCGCCGATGACGAGGTCGCGGCAGCGCACCGTCCCGCCGTCGCCCAGGGTGACCGTCCATCCGACGACCGTGCCGTCGGCGGCCCGCCGGGGCTCGACCCGCTCGACCCGGGCGCCGTAGCGGACGCCGACATGCTCCAGGGAGTCCGCGACCCACTGCTGGTAGTTCGACAGCTCCCAGCGGAACGGGTTGAACGTGCCCAGGTTCACGAACTCGTCCAGCCGGCCCTGCTCGTGCAGGAAGTTCAGAAAGGTGAACCTGCTCCGCGGGTTGTGCAGCGTCACCAGGTCCTTCAGGAACGACACCTGGCTGCGCGCCCAGGGCAGCAGCAGGTTGCGTTGCCATTTGACGTCCGGATACTGCTCCAGCAGCAGGGTGTGCTCCGCCAGCTCCCGTACACCGGACTCCTCGATGCCGATCGCCAGTGCCAGGTTCGCCGGCCCGGCGCCGACAGCCAGTATGTCAACCTCTTGGTCGGTCAAAATCCCACTCCGATCCCCGTGATCCTGCTCTTCGTGGCCGGTCCCGGTTCATTGGTACGCCCCGGTTCACCGGCACATCACGATTCAATACGGCGGGATCATTGATCGAAAGAATTGGTCGGCGGAGACAATCAAAGAAACGGGACGGCCGGCACCCGGGACGGCCGGGCACGAGATAACGCCGCCCGGCGTGGGCGGCGTTATCCGGCGTACCATCCGCTCGGCATGCCATATTCTTTTCCGGCGTGCTACGTTCTTTTTCGGCACGGCGTTCTTTTCCGGTGCCGTGTTCCGTCCGGCGCGCGGTGCCGGGAAGAGAGCACTCCGTGGTTTCCCGTCGGGAAGCGGCGCCGCGTTCCGTCCGGCGTGCGGTGCCCCGTTCAGCGGGCCGCCGCTTTCAGTGGGCCGCCGCCTTCCGCCGCGCCGCCACCTGCCGCTCGGCGCGTCCCGCGTTCTCCCGCATGCCCACCAGCGCGCACAGCGCGGCGATGACGCCGACGGCCCCGCACACCAGCCAGACGCCGTTGGCCAGCCGCTCCCACGCGAGCACGCCGAGGACCGGCCCGAGCGCGAGGCCGAGCCCGAACGTCGCCTGGTGCACGCCGATGTAGCGGGCCTTCACCGCGGCCGGGAACCTGGCCGGGTGCGCGAACATCGTGGGCCCGTTGATCATCACACCGGTCACGAACACCACCGTGCTGACGATTACCAGCGCGGCCGAGCCGGTGGCGAGGCCGTACGTGGCAAGGCCGGCCCCCATGACCACGGTGCCGAGCGCGCCCACGAGGTTCGGCCGCCAGTTCCTGACGTAGGAGGTGATCTTCAGCTCGCACAGGATCAGGGTGACGGACGAGGTGGCGAGCGCCGCGCTGTACAGCGCGGCCGGATGGCCGTCATCGGAGATCTTCAGCGGCAGCGCGACCACGTACTGCATGTAGATCATGGATCCGAGCAGCACCGAGGCCAGGAAGAACAGGTAGTTGCCGTCACGCAGTGGCACACTGTATCCGGACCGTCCGCCCCCGGCCGGTTCCGTCTCCTCCGGTGGGGCCTGCGTGCCGGGCAGGAAGGTGTGCGCGACCGCCGCGTACACGAGCGCGGTGAGCGCGTCGAGCCAGAAGAGCAGGTCCCAGTCGAGCAGGATCAGCCCGGCGGCGATCAGCGGGCCCAGCGCGGCACCGATGTTCAGCGCGGTCCGCATCATCGAGAAGCCCATGACCTGGTGTTCTTCCGGCATGAGATCGCTGAGCAGCATCGCCGCCGCGGGCCGGTAGGCCTGGGTGACCAGGCCGGCCAGCCCGACGGCGACGAAGATGAGCCCGAAGGCCGACAGGCCGCTCAGCCATGGGACGAGCCCCACGATCACGGCCGAGGTCACCATCGAGCCGGTGATGGTCGCCCGCGGGCCGGCCCGCTGGGTCAGCTCCCCACCCAGTAGCGTGCCGAACACCGCGCCCACGCTGTATGCCGTCAGCGCGAGGCCGGCCTGGCCGACAGAGAATCCGCGAACCGTCAGATACAGCACCAGGAATGTCTGTACGAACGCGCCCAGCTGGTTGACGAGCACGCCTCCCAGCAGGTACCTGACTGATGGCGGCGTCGCCCGCAGGACCGCGATAACGCCGGCCGGGGAATCCGCTTCCGCCGAGTTCTTTGTCTTAGTCGTCTGCGCCATGACTCGATCTCAGCGGAAGCGTCCGTTGACCGACAGGGTTGACCGGACCGGACAATCAATCACCGGCCATGCCGACCATCAACCGGACAGACCGAGCCGTCAACCGGACGGGCCGGCCATCGGCCGCGCACGCCGGCCCTCAGCCGAACAGGCCGTTGATGCCGCCGAAGTCGAGGGCTCCCTCGAGCTCGGTGTAGGTGCCCTTGACGAGCAGTTCGGTGGCCGCGCGCTGGGCGACCGAGTACGCCGCCTGGCTGATGGCGGTACCGACGCTCACCCGGCGCACGCCCACCGCCTCGAACTCGGCGATGCTCGGGGCGCCCGGCCCGGCCATCACGTTGACCGGCAACGGTGACGCCGTCACCAGCGTGGCCACGACGTCCAGGTCGAGCAGGCCCGGCACGAAGAGGCTGTCGGCGCCCGCCTCGGCATAGGCCGCCGCGCGGGCGAGCACGTCCGCCAGCCGCCCTCCGGGCTCGCCGATACCGAACAGGAAGACGTCGGTCCGCGCGTTGACCAGCAGCTCCGGCAGCCCCGCCCGCGCCGCCGCGGACCTGGCGGCACGAAGCCGCTCAGCCTGGGCCGCGACATCGAACAGCGGGCCGCCGGGGGCCTGCGAATCCTCGATGTTCACCCCGGCCGCGCCGGCGGCGACCACCGCTTCGACGGTCGCCGCGACATCCTCGGGGGCGGGGCCGTATCCCCCCTCCACGTCGGCCGTGACCGGGACGTCCACGACGGCCGCGATCCGCCGGACCTGCTCGACCGCTTCGGCCCGGGTCAGGTGCTGCCCGTCGGGCCGGCCGACCGACCAGGCGACCCCCGCGCTCGTCGTGGCGACCGCCTTCGCGCCCGCCTGCGCGATCAGCGCGGCACTGCCGGCGTCCCACGCGTTCGGCAGCACCAGCACCCCGCTGTCGTGCAGCGACCGCAGCAGCTCCGCCCTGGTCCGCTGAATGTTCTCCACCATGCTCCACTCACTCCTCGGTCATGCCGGGCCAGACGTATCGATTTACCCGGCTGTTCATTTACATGAATGCGTCCCGGTGGGCCGGCGAGCGAAATCGACACGGCATGTCGACACGGCGGAGCGACATGATGGAGCGGCTCAGCACAGCCGTCCGATACAGCTGTTCAATACAGCCGCCATCTGGTATAATTGCCGTTTGGTACGGCCGTCGTTTAGCACAACCGTTCGGTAACGTGGTCCGATCTCGGTGCCGAGCGCACCGGGCAATGGCCGGTCAGCGTTTCGAGCATATACCCGGCCGGGGCTGTCGTGGCCGATCGGGGGCCGTGTTGTCGACGGTCGCGCCTGGCCCGCGTATTCCAACGGGCAAACAAATCCTGACAGTCAGTGGATTCGGCCGGCTCACCGGCCGCGCCGCGGTCCTTCGGCCCTCTCGGCACGCAGCTCCGGGGTGCAGCACTTGACACTGCCGCCGGCCTTGAGCAGTTCCGACAGGTCCGCGCCGATCGACTCGAAGCCGCGCTCGCGCAGCTGGCCGATCAGCCCGGTGGCGGCCTGCGGCAGTATGACGTGCCGCCCGTCGGGCGTTATGCGTCGGCAATAACCGTCCGGGTGATTTGTGAACCATTCAGACCACGCGTGACGTTGACTGGAAGAACCGCCGGATCCGAACAATCAACGCCGGGTCTGGTGGCTGGCAGGGCTGGCAGGGCCGGCCCGGCGTCGCGGCGGAACGGTTCGAGCGCCACCCGCCGCGCCCCGCCGTCCACCAGCGAGACCGGCAGCGGCCCGGCGTCCCGTTGCACGTTCCCGGCGAACGCGCTGAACAGCCTTGACACACTGTAACGACCGGCGACGCTGGCCCGCCGTAGCAGGCCGGCGTCCACCATCGACTCCAGCAGCTCGTCCGCCGACCCGATCGGTATGCCCATGTCGGCGGCGACACCGATCGCGGTCGTCCAGCCCGCCCTGTGCCGGCCGAGCTGGTGGACGAGCGCCTGTCCGGCCGGCGACAGCAGCTGGTAGGCCAGGGCGAACCGGTCCCGCACGTTGACGTCACCGACGCTGAGGATGTCCAGCTGGGCGTCGCGGTCAGCGAGCTGGCTGGCGGTGTACGCGATCGTCAGCTCCGGCCGGGCTGCGATCTTCCTACCGACGATACTGACGGCGAGTGGCAGGTCCTCACACAGCTCGGCGATGGCGTCGGCGGCTTCGTGTTCCGCCCGTACCCGTTCCGCGCCGGCCAGCCGGCCGATCAGCGTCATCGACTCCTCGCGGGTGAACGTGCCCAGATCGATCCGGTGCGTGCCGTCCAGCCCGAGCAGCCGTGCCCTGCTGGTCATCACGACCTGGCTGCGCGCGGTCTGCCCCAGCAGCGGCCGGGCCCACCGCTCGTCACGGACGTTCGTCAGCAGCACGAACAACCTGCGCTGGGCGAGCAGCGAGCGGTACAGGCCGGTCTGCTGCGTCGGGTCGTCCGGCACGAGGTGGGCGGGCACCCCCAGCGCGTGCAGGAAACCGCGCACGATGCCGCCCACGGACCGGCCACCCGTACCGCAGTCGCCGAGATCCGCGTAGAGCCGGCCGTCCGGGAAGCCGGCGGACACCTCGTGGGCCAGCCTGAGCGCGAACGCCGTCTTGCCGATCCCGATCGGCCCGCTGACCAGCAGCGGCATCCTGACCGGCCCGGCGGGGCGGCCGAGCAGCCGGAACGCGTCGGCCAGCTCCCGCGCGCGGCCGACGAACACGCTCGGCCCCATGGGCAGCTGGGCGGGACGGACAAGGCTGGTCACCGTACTGGTCGCCACATGCGTGACGGACGGCACCCCCGCCAGGCCGAACAGGCTGTCGGCCGGCAGGACGGCCGGCTCCCGGCCGTCCTGGGAGCCAGCCGTCCTGCCCACCATGCTTATCCGGCTTATCCGGCCTGGCTGGCCCGGCTGGCCCGGCTGGCCTGCTTGTCCTGTCCGGCCTACCTGGCCTTGCCGGCCCAACTGGCCCAGCGGCTGGCCTGCCTGCCCTGGTGGCTGGCCCGGCTGGCCTGGTGGCTGGCCCGGCCGTCCGGAGATCTGCCGCCAGCGCCGCTCCCAGGCCACGGGATCTCCCCCGCACGCGGACACGAACGCCAGCGTCACCGCGAGGGTGGGCAGCCGGTGGCCACTGGCCGCGCTGGACAGCACGGACGGCGCGAACAGTGCGGTACGGGCGAGTTGCCGGTAGCTCGGGCCGCCCGCGCTCTTCCGTAACGCGCGCAGATCACGAGCGAATTCGGCGATCGGGCCGTTGGCCGCGTCCAACGGCCTCTCGGGCCTGCCCATATCCACCCCTCTCCTGGTGTCGCGTGAATTCAGACCTGCTACCTTCGGGTCTCCGGTGCACAGCTTCCCGTGATCCTGGTACGGCGCCCTGGCCGGCCGGGCGCCCCAGCCCGGGACAGCCCACGTGAAAGGCCCAGGGCATCGACCTGGAAATACGTCTTGTGAACATTTTCCAGCGGCACGCGAGAAAAATATCCGACAGCTCGCCGACCCGCGAAGAAACATGCTCGCCAGCATCCGTCCCGGAGTCCGGAAAATCCTTTTCGTAGCCTTCTGCCATACTACCGGAATGGCGTGCGCGACTGCTGTCCGCCCGGATTCCCTGTTTAACGGTGACGGTGGGTCGGCGCCCGCCCGGAGCCGCCGGGAAACTATCCACCGGAGCGGGACGGAAGGTGACGGCCGGATATCCGGCCAGCCGTTTCTCCACGTCCTGGGTGCCGCGGGCGGGCACACGGCCCAGGCCGGTACGAGGCTGCCGGCCGGCCCACCGGACACCGATCCCGTCACTGAACATCATGAAATCTCCGTACGATACCTGGACAAAAACCACCAATAACCTCCCCCGGCCCGGCGGGCGGCGCGGCGGAGAGGACCGCCGCCTCCGGACGTGGCTCCGGGCCACCGCGAGGTACCGGCCATTTGCTCCCGCTCCACCGAGAAGCCCGCCGAACGAGACTCACCGCACGAAACCCGGCCAAACGGCATGGACGACGGACGGTGCCGCCGGCCCGTAACGGAATGCACCATTACCGAGATCGCTACCGTTGACGCTCTGATTATTGGTACGTCGACGGAGCGTGACAACCCGTCAGTCGGCTATCCGACACAGACCACGCGGACGACCGGCAGGAAATTCAGCCAGCCACCGGCGTCCTACCGGTTGTTCTCTTTTTCAGAAGATTCTCGGCGCACCTTCAGCAGCATCTTCACAGCATCATCTTCAGCCAAATCCGATCACAACCGGATTACCGCGCCGACAACATACACGAGCGCCGGAGCACCCCCGTCCCCTCCCGACGACCGCTGCCGCGATTAGGGCCGCGACGCGGCGGGCGCGGGCCGAACGGGGGCGGAAACCACGTCAGCGCCCCACTCGCGGCGACGTTCTTCCCGGGTCAGTGGTGTTCGGTGGCGGTGGGCTGCCGGCCGGGCCCGTGCAGGAGGCTCGGCAGGCCGGGCTGTGGGCTGGCGAGGAAGCAGCCCTGGACGAGGTCGCAGCGCAGCGTCCGGAGCGCGGCGAGCTGTTCGGGTGTTTCCACGCCGTTGGCGACGGCGGTGAGGCCGAAGGTGTGCGCGAGGCCGATGACGGCGGCGACGACCGCGTGCTCGGCGGGGTCCTCGAGCATCCGCGCGACACGCCGTTTGTCGATCTTGATGCCGTCGAGGGGTGCGCGGTGCAGACAGCTCAGCGACGAGTGGCCGGCGCCGAAGTCGTCGACGTACAGGCTGACCCCGCGGGCGCACAGGTCGTGCAGGGCGGCGGTGACGGCAGGGACGTCGTCGACGAAGGCGCTCTCGGTGATCTCCAGGCCGAGCTCGTAGCGGTCGTCGGCGTTGGTGGCCTCCAGCAGCGCGATGATCTCGGACAGGAAGCGGGGATCGGCGAGCTGGCAGGCCGAGACGTCGACGGCGACCCGCGGCGCCATGCCGGCCGGCAGCTTCGACGCCCATCTGCCGGCCGCCCGGCAGGCCATCTCCAGGACGCGGCGGCCGAGCGGAACAATCAGCCCGGTCTCCTCCGCCACGGCCAGGAACGCGTCGGGCTCGAGCAGGCCGCGTTCGGGATGCTGCCACCTCAGCAGGGCCTCCACCCCGGTGAGCTCGCCGGCCATGTTCATCACCGGCTGGTAGAGCAGCCGCAGCTCGTCGGTGACGAGCGCGCGGCGCAGGTCGTTGCCGGTCCGCACGCGGCGCCGGGCCTGGGCCCGCATTCTCTCGTCGAAGACCATGTGACAGCTGCGGCCCTGCCGCTTGGCGGCGTACATGGCGATGTCCGCGGCGTGCAGGATGTCCTCGGGGTCGGACAGGTCCGGGCCGGAGACGGCGATGCCGACGCTGGCGGTCACGGTGATGGTCCGCTCGCAGGCCGTCCTGGGGATGGCCAGCGTGCTGACGAGGCGTTCGGCGACCGCCTCGACGCAGGACGCGGCGGTGACGCCCTCGCACAGGATGGCGAACTCGTCGCCGGAGAACCGGGCGACGGTGTCGCCGGGGCGGACAGCCCGGCGCAGCCGCCCCGCCACCTCGCGGAGCAGGTCGTCACCGGCGTGATGGCCCAGCGAGTCGTTCACCGTCTTGAAGCCGTCGAGGTCGACGAACAGGATGGCGACCCGGCGCGGCCGGTCGCCCCGGGCGCCGGTGAGCGCCTGGTGGAGCCGGTCGAGCAGGGCGGTGCGGTTGGGCAGCCCGGTCAGCCCGTCGTGCAGGGCCCGGTAGCGGGCGTCGGCGGCGTGGGCCCGCTCCACCTCACCGGCCCGCGCGACCACCACCGCGGTCGAGATCTGGCCGGCCAGCAGCTCGACGAAGTCACGGTAGTCGTCGTCGGGGGCGAGCCGGTCGTTGACCCCGACGAGCAGCAGGCCGATGGCCAGCCCGTCACAGCCCTCGGCGAGCGGCGCGGCGATCGCCGAGCCCGGCGGCCGGCAGCCGCTGGCCAGCCGGATCGGGAACCGCTCGGGCAGCTCCCGGACGAGACGTGCCTGGCCGGAGAACAGCGCGTCGCCCAGCTCGGGAAGGGGCGCCTCGGCGCCGAGCACGCCGAGAAGGTCGACGCCCCGCTGGTCACCGGCCAGGCCGCAGGACGCCGCCGGGCGCAGCACCGGCCGCTGCGCGTCCGGGTCGCGCAGCAGGACGATGCCGTACGAGACGTCCGCGGGATACCGGCCGAGCACCTCGACGACACGGGTGCACACCTCCCACGGGTCGTACGAGTCCGCGGTGGCGGTGGCGAGCTCGCGCAGGCAGGTCAGCCGCCGGGTGGCGAACACCTGCCGGGTCGTCTCCCGCCCCGTCGCCATGACACCGGCCACGCCGCCGTCGCCCA
>NZ_CEVIVC010000014.1:29993-32928 GCF_982290645.1 Protofrankia sp. CiP1_Cm_nod4 | reverse complement strand
CGAGCCGACGCTGTTCGAGCCCGCGGCGTCCAGCCCGACGCCGCCCGGACCGAGACCGGGACCGGTCAGAGCGGCGCTGTCCGGGCGGTGACCGTCCGGGCCGGCACCATGCGGGCTGGTGGCATCCGTGCCGGAGGTATGCGGGTCGACGCCGTCCGGGCTGACACAGTCCACCATGTCCATGCTGTCTGTCGGGAGCGTGGTGTCCAGGGGGACCATGGCGCCCGGGCCGGGGCCCCGGCCGGCTGGTGGCCGCGCGGTCACCGCGGTGCCTCCGACAGCGACGGAGCGTCGTGAGGCCGGGTGCGCCGGGCTTCCCCCCAGGGCATGACCGGCGCGGACGGGACCGCCGGGCTCACGGCGTCGCGGGCCGGGACAGGCACGCGCGGGCTGACAGGCGCACGTGCGGGCACATGTGAGCTACGATAAGTCACGCACATGCTACTAATGGTCACCATGCTACTAATGGTCATAGTGTCCTTCGCGCCGAAGCTACGGACACCGCGGGGGCACCTGCCTGCTGTGCAACCCACGAGCCGGTCATGATGGGTCCATCGAAGAACCCGACCAGGACGCCAGTCGTCGCTCCCGTCCGGGGAGAGCGGGAGGAACACCGACGTGGCGCAAGCGGATGCGCTCGGCTAGGCTCTTCGCCTGACAATCAGGGCGTGCTGCTGAGGCTACTCCTCATTCCAGCCGCTGGCAGTCCGTCCGGCCCGCCACCGATGGTCCGCCTGGCCCCCGCCCCGGGCTTCCGGCCACCGGGCGGCCATCTGACAGCCACCGTACTGTTATCAGGTTGTCGCCGGGATGGCGAGAACCGTTGCCCCTGCCCCTGCCTGGCAGACCCGCGCCGCCGCCGGCCTGACCGGCCCGGACCGGCCCGGTCTGCCCGGTCCGGGCCCGGCCGGCTCAGGCGTGCAGGATCACCGGGAGGTCCGCGCGGCCGCTGACCCGCAGCTTGCGGTAGGCGCGGGTGAGGTGCTGCTCAACGGTGCTGACCGTGATGTAGAGCTTCTTGGCGATCTCCCGGTTCGTCCGGCCGGAGGCGGCGAGCATCGCGACCTGCAGCTCGGCGGCCGACAGCGTCGCGACAGCCCCGCCGTAGCCGGAGGCGTCCTCCCCGCCGCGGTCGGTCAGCCGCAGCCGCAGCGGCTCGGCGCCGCACTCCTGCGCGAGCAGCACGGCCCGACGGGTGATCATCCGAGCCTTGGTCAGCTCGCCGGCGCGCCGGTGGGCGTCGCTGAGATCCGCCAGCGCATAGGCCAGCTGCAGCCGGTCACCGCGTTCCTGGAGGATGTCGACGGCTGCCAGCAGCACCGCGGGGCGCTCCCGAGGCTCCAGGGTGGCGGCCAGCGCGCGCAGCCCCATCCCGCGCGCCCGGGCAGCGCCGGGACGGGCCAGATGCTCCTCGGCGAGCGCCCGGCCCTCGGCGGCCCGGCCCAGGCGCGCCAGGGTGAGCGCCGCCTCGACTCGCCACGGCACGAACGACGGCAGGTCGATCTCCCAGGCGGTCATCAGATGCCCGCAGGTCAGCAGGTCGTCGAGCGCGGCGTGCAGCCGGCCGGACGCCAGCCGCCGCTGGCCGCGCGCGTAGAGGTACTGCAGGCCGAAACGGGTCTGGAACATCGCGTCCGGGATCGGCGCGGCGACCTGGTCGCCGGCGTGGTCGCCGGCGTGGTCGGCAATGTGGTTGCCGGTGCGGTCGGCGGTGCGGCCGCCGGCCTGATCATGAGGACGATCGCAGGCCTGGTCAGCGATGTTGCAGCCAGTGACCGTCGAAGCCATGATCAGCGCTGATAGTGGCCGGCCGACACCGACCCCCCACGTCCACGCGGGGATGAGCGTCAGCGCTTCCCGGGCGTGGCGCTGCGCCGCCGGCGCGTCGTCCTGATGCACCGCGATCTCCGCGCGGATGCCCGAGAGCATCGCCTGCCACGTCGGCGCCCGCCGTAGCGCGGCCTCGCGCAGGAACTGGTCGCACCAGGGCGCGGCGATGTCGGCGCGTTCGGCGTAGGCCAGCACGAGCAGCGCCCACTCCAGCGAGCCCAGGGTCATGTCGTCGAGGGGGGTGGCCTGCAGCACCCACTCGGCGGTGCGGACCGTGTCGCGGCTGGCACCGGCACGCAGGACGTCGGTCAGCGTCGTCACGGACGGCAGCTGGGGACCATCGGTGACGGACGCGGCCACGCTGGCAGCCGCACCGGTGGCCGCGCTCGGCCCGGCCGTCTGCGGGCGCCGGTCGTCCGCGCCGTCGAACGCGGCGAGCCTGGCCGCCAGCGGCGGATGGTTCGCCGGCAGGTACTCGCGGATGAGGTCGAGGCCGGCCAGCGACTGCGGGTCGAGCCGGCCACGCCGTGCCTCCAGCCCCCGCAGGCCCGTGGTCGCGTCGTCCTCGCGGCCATGCCACAGCAGAAGCTTGATCAGGTGGATGCTGTGCTGGCTCGACAGCTCTCCGGTGAGCAGCGCCGGGACCAGCGGCTCCACGTGCCGCAGCGCCGCCCCGGGGTTGATCCGCCACTCGACGCGGGCCCGCAGCAACGCGACCGTCGCGCGCTGGTCGTCGTCCTGGCAGGCCAGGCCGGCCAGCCGCAGGCACTCCAGGGCGCGCCCCACATCGTCACGGCCGAGGGCGGTCATGGCGGCCCGGCACAGGACGTCGAGCCCCCAGGGCTCACCGGCGTGCTCCGCCGCGACGAGGTGGACCGCGACGTCCTCCGCCGGAGCGCCGCTGCTGTACAGCAGCCTGGCGGCGCGGCGGTGCAGCGTCGTGCGGGCCGGGCCGTCCAGGTCGGCCAGCACGGCGGCGCGCGCCGCGGCGTGCCGGAAACGGCCGGCGCGCAGTACGCCGGCGGCCTCAAGAATGTCGAGGATGCGGGTGGGGACCGGCCCGGCCACGGTCGGGTCGGTGCCAGCCGGATGCGTACCAGCCGGA
>NZ_CEVIVC010000014.1:27673-29718 GCF_982290645.1 Protofrankia sp. CiP1_Cm_nod4 | reverse complement strand
GCCGGATGCGTGGCGGCCGGATGCGTGGCGGCCGGATGCGTGGCGGCCGGATGCGTGGCGGCCGGGCCGGCGTCGGCCGGGTCGGCGTCGAGCAGCCGCGGGAGCAGGCCCGCCGAACCGGCCTCCTCCAGCACCGCGATCCCCCGCGCCACCCTCAGCAACGGCTCACCGCCGCGGCGCAGGCAGGTCAGCACCGCCTTGCCGAACGCCTCACCGGGTGCCGGCCGGGCCGGCTGCCCGGCCGGCACCAACGCCGGGGCCGGGGCCGGGGCCGGGGCGGAGGTGGCCGGCAGGTCCTCGAGCAGCGCCCGCAGCAGGAGCGGGTTGCCGCCGGTGAGCTCCCACCAGCCCGACGCCACCGCACCTGCGGCGACCGTACCCAGCCGCGGTGTAAGCACTTCGGCCACCCCGCGCACCGACAGCGTGCCGACCCGCAGCCGGTGGCACCGCGGGTGGCGCAGCAGGTCGGTCTGCCAGGCGTTGCGCAGCCGGTCCCCGGCCGGGTCCGCCAGCTCGGTGACGACCAGCAGTACCCGCTGGGAGCCCAGCCGCCGGCCCAGGTAGATCAGCCCACGCAGGGAGGCCGTGTCGACGAGATGGGTGTCGTCGACGGCGAGCACCACCGGGGCGCGCTCGGAGAGCACCCGTAACGCCGCCCACAGGTCCTGCAGCAGGTGCGGGGACGGGTGGGTGGCGGCGGCATCCCCGGCGGCCGGGTCGTCAGGTGCGCCAGGCGGCACGGCGAAGGCCGTGTCGGGCAGCAGGCCGCGTGCGGCGGGGCCGGCGGCGCCGCCGGGGGTGCCGCTGCCGCCGGGCGTGCCGGCACCCTCCGTCAGGCCGGCGCGCAGGCCGCCGCGGGAGAGCTGGCGCAGGACCCCGAGCGGGAGATCACGCTCCACGCATGATCCGAAGGCCTCCAGCACGGTCGCGCCCGCCCGCGCGGCCCGCGCCATGAAGGTGTGCAGCAGCGCCGTCTTCCCGCTGCCCGCTCCCCCGGCGATGACGACCGTCCCACCCCTGGAGGCAGTACACTCTGCGAGCAGCGCGTCCAGGCAGCGCAGGGCGCCGTCCCGTTCCACCAGGGCGGGAACGGACTCGGCGGGGGGCGCGTACGGCCATCGCGGCGTGATGGCGGACAGGGCTGCGGTACCCATGGTGCTGCGTTTCCTCCGGCTGCGCCGACTTGGCACGCGAGCGACTGCGCTCGTCGCTGACCAGTGATCACCGTTGCTGACGTCGTCCGATGGTCCTCAAAGTCCGATGGTCCTCAAACTTTCCAACTATCGTCACCAAGATAGTGGTTTTACTCCCCTACCTCGAGACACCCCTGTCGGGACATCTCCGCGGAGAGCCTGGGCGCCGGAGCCGACAACACCGTCGACGGCGCTGGTCCGGACATCGGCTCTGGTCCGGGCATTGGTTTTGGTTTGGGTATTGACGAGTTGGGTGTTGTTGGGCCGGGTATCGCCGGGCGGTCGTCATCGCGACACCACGCTCAGGATGTCCGCGGCCGGCGCCAGGTCCGGGGCGGGCCCGGCGTCCGGCGGGCCGGGCGGCGCGGCGCGGCCGCCGACCGGTCGTGGCACGGCGGCCAGCAGCTGCCGGGTGTAGGCGTGCGCGGGCCGGGCGAACACCGTGGCGACGTCGCCGGTCTCCACCACCTGGCCGTCCTTCATCACGATGATCCGGTCGCTGACGTGGTGGATGACCCCCAGGTCGTGGGAGATGAACAGCAGCGCGACCCCCAGGTCGCGCTGCAGCCCGGCGAGCAGGTCGAGGATCTGTGCCTGGATCGACACGTCGAGGGCGGACACCGGCTCGTCGCAGACGATCAGATCGGGCCCGGGAGCCAGCGCGCGGGCGATCGCCACCCGCTGCCGCTGCCCGCCGGAGAGCTCCAGCGGACGGCGGCGCAGCACGTCCGCGGGCAGCCCGACCTGCTCGAGCAGCTCCACGACCCGGTCCCGGCGGGCCGCGCCCCGCGGAGCGCCGGGACCGGCCGGACCGGCGTCCCGAAGGGCGCCGCCGATGGCCGCACCGGCCTG
>NZ_CEVIVC010000014.1:27042-27648 GCF_982290645.1 Protofrankia sp. CiP1_Cm_nod4 | reverse complement strand
CCGCGGAACGCCGCCGATGGCCCGACCGGCGTCCCGCGGAACGCCGCCGATGGCCACGGCCTCGCCGATGATGCGCTCGACGCGGTAGCGGGGGTCGAACGAGCCCAGCGGATCCTGATAGATCGCCTGGATGTGGCGGCGGCGGGCGCGCCGCGCGCGCTCACGCAGCCCACTCCACGGCTGCCCGTCGAAGCGGACCGTCCCGGTGTCCGGCTCAAGCTGGCCGAGGACGATGCGGGCCACGGTCGTCTTCCCCGAGCCCGACTCGCCGACGACACCCAGCGTCTCGCCGGCGCGCAGCCGTAGCGACACGTCCCGTACGGCGTCCCGCCAGGTGCCGTCCGGGGAGCGGAAACGCCTGGAGATGCCCTCGACCTCCAGCAGCGCCTCACCGGTGGCTGCCGCGTCCACCCGCTGCCTGGGCGGGGCGCCCATCCCGGGCGCGTCACCCGGGGCCACCGGCCGGGGTGTCGCGGCCGCGGTATCGGGAACGGCGCCGGAGGCGGCACCGGCCGTACCGGAGCCTGACAGCGTAATGGCGGCGCTCGCCGCCTCGGAAGTGCCTGCCCAGGCGTCAACCGTTGCCGTGACGTCCGCTGCCGGGGC
>NZ_CEVIVC010000014.1:19698-27004 GCF_982290645.1 Protofrankia sp. CiP1_Cm_nod4 | reverse complement strand
GGTGGACAGGACCCCGATGGGCGGGGCCTCGAACGGGTGCCAGCACAGCACGTCGTGCCGGCGGTGCGCGCCCGCGGGCACGACGCGGGCCGGCAGGCGTTCGCGGCAGCGGTCGTCCGCCCGCGGGCAGCGGTCCGCGTACGGGCATCCCGCCGGCCCTGGCAGCGGGCCGCGCGGTGTGCCGGGAGCGAGCCGGGTGCCCTTGGTGTGGGTGACGGGCACGGCGTCGAGCAGCGCCCGGGTGTAGGGGTGGCGGGGGCCGCCGAGGATCTGTTCGGCCGGGCCGTGTTCGACGATGTGGCCGGCGTACATCACCGCGATGTCGTCGGCGAGCCCGCCGACGACGGCGAGGTCGTGGCTGATCAGCAGCAGCGCGGCGCCGTCGAGCTTGTGCCGCCGCAGCAGGTCGAGCACCTGCGCCTGCACCGTGACGTCCAGGGCTGTGGTCGGCTCGTCGGCCAGCACCAGGGCGGGGCCGGCGGCTATCGCCGAGGCGATGAGCGCCCGCTGGCGCAGCCCGCCGGAGAGCTGGTGGGGGTACTGCCGGGCGCGTCGGGCCGGCTCGGGCACGCCGACGTCGTCGAGCAGTTCCAGCACCCGGGCGTCGGTCTCGGCGCGCGGGACGACCCGGTGGGTGCGCAGCACCTCCGCGATCTCGGCGCCGACCGTGCGCAGCGGGTCCAGCGACACCAGCGCGTCCTGGAGCACCAGGCCGATCCGCCGGCCGCGCACGGCCCGCCACCGCGCCTCGGTGAACGCGGCCAGGTCCTCCCCGGCGAAGCGCAGCCGGCGCGCGCTGAGGGTGGCGTTCCCACCGGTGAGGCCGACGAGGGTACGCGCGGTGACGCTCTTGCCCGAGCCGGACTCCCCCACCAGCGCCAGGCAGCGGCCCGCGTCCAGGGTGAACGAGACGTCGCGGACGGCGTGCACCGCCGCGCCGCCGGTGGTGAAGGTGACATCGAGCCCGTCCACGACCAGCAGGGGCTCCGCCGACGCGGCAGGCCTCGCCGAGGGGACGACCGGCGTCGGATCCACGTTGTCCGCCAGGTCTATGTTGCCCGCCGGGCCGGTCATGACGTCCTCCCGGCGAAGCGGCGCTGGGCGAACCGGCCGACGACGTTGACCGCGACCACCGTCGCGGTGATGGCGAGCCCGGGGAACACCCCGATCCACCACGCGGACGCCAGGAAGTCACGGCCCTCGGAGAGCATCGCACCCCATTCCGGTGACGGCGGCCCGGCGCCCAGGCCGAGGAAGCTCAGCCCGGACGCGTAGATCACCGACGTGCCGAAGCCGACGGCGCCGAGGACCAGCAGCGGGCCGAGGGTGTTCGGCAGGACGTGGCGGGCGATGAGCACCGGCCGGGGCAGCCCGAGCCCGACCGCCGCCTCGACGTACCCGGAGCGGCGGACCACCAGCGCCTCCGCCCGCACGATCCGGGCGTAGCCGGGCACGAAGGCGATCGCGACCGCGAGCATGACGTTCACCGTCCCGGTGCCGAGCACCGTCACCGCCAGCAGCGCCAGCAGCAGGGACGGCAGCGACAGCAGGACATCGGCGAACCGCATCAGCACCTGGTCGCCCACCCGGCCGGACAGCGCCGCGGCCAGCCCCAGCACCGTGCCGCCGAGCAGCGCGAACACCGTGGAGCCGGCGCCGACCAGCAGCGAGGTGCGGGCGCCGTGCAGCACCCGGGCGAAGACGTCCCGGCCGAGCTGGTCGGTGCCGAACCAGTGCGCGCCGCTGGGGGCGGCCATCGTCTGGCCGAGGTCGGTCTCGTTCGGGGCCTGGCCGGTGAACAGGCCCGGGGCGATCGCGACCAGCGCGAGCACGACGAGCAGCGCCCCGGCCAGCGCGACGCCGGCGCGCGAGAGCTGTCTGCGCCGCCGCGACCGGCTGGCGGCCCGGCCGGCCGCGGTCAGGGCCGGGGCCGGGCCGGTGAGCAGGCCGGGCTGGGTGGTGGTCACCGCCGGTTCACCCCTTCCTCAGTCGCGGGTCGATGGCGAGGTAGGCGAGGTCCACCACGGTCGAGATCAGGACGAAGACGAAGGCGGAGATCAGCACGACGCCGATCACCACCGGCATGTCCTTGTTCCCTACCGCCTGCAGGGTCAGCGTCCCGATGCCGGGGCGGGCGAAGACGACCTCGACCAGCACCGCGCCGCCGAGCAGCGTGCCGGTCAGCCAGCCGGTCAGCGTCACCAGCGACACCGCCGCGTGGCGCAGCGCGTGCCGGAACCGCACCGCCGTGCGGGTCAGCCCGCGGGCCCGGGCGGTGACCACGAACGGCTGGGCCAGCGCCGTCTCCAGGCCCTCGCGCAGCACCTGCGCGAGCACCCCGGCGACCGGCAGCGCCAGGGTGACCGCGGGCAGGACCAGCGAGGCGAAGCCCTCCGCCCCGGCCACCGGAAAGATCGTCAGCCGGAACGAGAAAAACGTGAGCAGGACGATGCCGAGCCAGTACGACGGCGTGGACACCGCCACCAGCTCCCAGGCGGAGGCCAGCGCGCGCGGCAGCGGCCGCCCGGCCGTCGTCACCGCGGAGAGCACCGCGACGGCGACGGCCAGCACGACCGCGGCCAGGGCGAGCTGGACGGTCGGCCAGAGCTGGCTGTCGATCAGCTCGGCCACGGGACGCTGGAGCTGGTAGGACTCGCCGAGGTCCCCGCGCAGGAGATGGCCGAGGTAGGAGGCGTACTGCGCCACGACGGGCCGGTCGAAGCCGTAGTCCTCCCGGATCTGCGCCCGTACCTCGGCGGAGGCGGTGGTGGACGGCCCGAGCAGCACCGCCACCGGGTCGCCCGGGACGAGCTGCAGCGCCGCGAAGGCGAGCGTCGCCGCCCCGAACAGCACCGCCAGCGCCGCCGCGAGCCGTACCGCCACCCCCCTGACCAGGCGCCCTCCGGCTGAGCGCCCTCCGGCTGAGCGCCCCCTGGCCAGGCGCCGCCCGGCCAGGTCACGCCCGGCCGGGCCCGCGCTGGCCGGGTCACGCCCGGCCGGGTCACGCCCGGCCGGGCCCGCGCTGGCCGGGAGCGTCCCGACCGGCCCCGCGTCCGTCACTTCTCGTCCGTCACTTCTTCTCGGTCCAGACGCCGTGGAACAGCGGCCACGAGCTCGCGTCGAAGGTCACCCCGTGCAGCTGCTTGGAGAGCCCGACGACCGTGGTGGGGATGTAGACCGGGACCGACGCGGCGAGCTCGATGACCCGCTTCTGGGTCTTGCCGTAGACGTCGTCACGAATCTTGGTGTCGAGCGTGGCGGCACCGGCGTTGGTCCACTCGTCCAGCTGCGGGTCGCTGATGAACGAGGCGTTCTGGCCACCGGTGGCTGCCGAGCTGGTGCTGTTGAAGAACAGCCGCAGGATGTCGGGCTCGGGCCGCGCCCAGCTGGAGTCCAGGATGTCGAACTCACCGGCGTAGCCCTTGGTGACGAAGGTGCCGATGTCGAAGGTCGGGCGCTGGAGGTCGATACCGATCTTCTTCAGGTCGGCCTGGATCGCCTGGCCGAGGACCACCCGCTGGTCGCGGATGTACTCGGCGGGCATGAGCGGCCAGACGACGGCCAGGCGCTTGCCGTCCTTGGTGCGGTAGCCCTCGGCGTCCCGCCCGGTCCAGCCCGCCTCGTCGAGCAGCCGGTTGGACACCGCCTGGTCGAACGGCCAGGTGTTCTCCAGTGACTTGTCGTAGGACGGGGTGCTGGGCGCCAGCGGGCTCCAGGCCCGCTGGTACTGGCCGAAGTACACGGCCTGGACGTCCTTGCCGAGGTCGATGCCGCGCTGGATCGCGGTGCGCACCCGCTGGTCGGTCAGGGGTGCCCGGGTCACGTTGAGGTAGATCTGGTAGGTGCCGCCGGCGGCCTGCAGGCGCACCGTGCCCAGGGCCTTGTTCGCCTCGACGGCGGCGACGTTGGCCGGCGGGACCGCGCGGGCGCCGTCGACCTGCCCGCTGGTGAGCACGCCCACCCTGGTGGAGTCCTCCGGCAGGACGCGGATGGTCAGCGCGTCCAGGTAGGCCGCCCCGGTGTTCGCAGCGCCCTCAGGTGCCCACCTGTAGTTCGGGTTGCGGACGAACCGGACGCTCTGGCCCTTGGTGTACTCGGCCACGGTGAACGGCCCGGTGCCGACCTGGGCCGGCCCTTCCGCGCACAGTTTGTCCGCGTTTTCCTGCAGTGTCTTCGGCGAATAGAAACCGAGGTAGGGAGTGCTCACCGCCTGCAGGAACGGCGCCGACGGAGCAGAGAAACTGATCTTGACGGTGTGCGGGTCGACGACCTCGGTGCCGGTGTAGCTCTTGATGAGCGTCGAGGCGTACTGCGACTTCGTCTTCGGGTTGGCTATGTGGTCGAAGTTGGCCTTCACCGCGTTCGCGTCGAAGGGCGTGCCGTCGGTGAACGTCACGTCCGTGCGGAGCTTGAAGGTGAAGGTCTTGAAGTCGCTGGAGGTCTCCCAGGAGGTGGCCAGCCAGGGGTGGATCTTCTGGTTGGCGTCGAAGAAGAGCAGCGAGTCGACGACGTTGCGCTGGACCTCGGCGGTGATGTCCTGCGGGCTGACGTGGACGTTGTAGCAGACCGGCTCGGTGTCGATGGCGTAGGTCACCGAGCCCCCGGTGCTGGGCGCGGCCGCGCGGGGGGTGGACGATCCACCGTCGGACGACCCACAGGCGCCCAACACGAGCGCCGCAGTGACGGTGACGCCGGTGAGGGCGTACGTGGGCCTGACAAAACGCATGGAGCCACTCCGAATGTTCTGGACGGGCAAAAAATGCGACGGGACGGCTGGCATTCCGCGCGGCAGGCCGGTTACGGCACACGCGGGACACGCACCGGGACGGTGAACCCGCCGGGACGGCGGTCCCCGCCGGGACGACAGGCTCCGCCGGGACGGCGACTACACCGGAAAGACGACTACACCTGAAAACAGAGGTGGCCGCCGGGCCGGCGGCGGCACCGGACCGCGTGGCCGAACGAGAAAGACGACCGCGTACGGGTCAGCGTGAACAGGTGGCGCTGGAGACGCGCAACAGGTCGATGTGACGCCGCGACGTCAGACGCGACGTCAGAAGCGACGTCAGAACAGCCATGCTCCGACTGCTGTGACGATACCCCTGCGACCTCATGCGGGGGACATTAGCCGAGCCCAAACCCGGCCGGTGAAAAAGGCCGATGTGATGCTCGCCATATAGGCGTGCCTGACATCCGCCGTCCCGGCAGGAAGCGGTTTCGATAGTTGGTGCCCGGATGAATATCGGGGTACCAGTAGGGGTCGTCAAGGGTTGACTTCAAATCCGGCACATGTTAGCCGCGCCAGGCGGAACACGAGTGCTTACCCGGCACCGGCGGCACCGGCCCCGGTGACCGCCGCCGGAACACCCGTGCCGGAATAGCGCCGGCCGGGCCACCGCGTAGCCGTCCAGGCACACAATGTGCCGGCCACGCGGGCGGCCGGAATGCGACGGCGGAAGTGCCGTGGGTGACGCTCCCGTCCGGCCGAGCGCCCCGCCCACCGGGAACACCGCCCCGGGCAAGGCCCTGGCCCCTCGGAAAAGAACGGCGCTCCGGAAAGAACAGGACCCGGGAAAGAACCAGGGCCCCGGGAAACCGTACCGGGGATATCGGTGGCGGCACCGGTATCCCGTATCCCGTATCCCGTCGTCCTGGCGACAGCCCGGCCGGGCGGGAGAACGGGCAGGCGGGAGAACGGGCAGGAGAATGGACGGGAGAACGGAGCCGTCCCCGCGGGCCGGTCAGGGTGGCCCGCGGGGACGGCGGCTGGGACGGGCCCGGTCGCGGCCCTGTCACCTCGTGGGGGCTGGCGTCACACGGGCTGGCGCTGGGGGTCGGCCGGCTCACCCGCGGCGGGTACCGGCTGCCCGGCCGGCCGGGGCGTGCGGGCCAGCGCGAGGGCCACCACGGTCCCGGCGGCGCAGATGGCGGCCGACACCCAGCCGCCCACCCGCAGCGCGTCCACGATCCCGGCCGGGTTGGCGTCCGGTGATGCCGGCCCGTGCGGACGGGCCACCACGACCGCGATGATCACGGCCAGCCCCAGCGCGGTGCCGATCTGCTGGAAGGTCGAGGCCAGGGCGTTGGCGACACCCTGTTCGGCCGGTGCCACCCCGGCGGACGCGGCGACGAACACCGCGGTGAAGGCGACCCCACCGCCGATACCCCACAGCACCAGGCCGGGCAGCAGGGCCAGGTAGGAGCCGTCCACCGACACCCCGGCGGTGACGGCCGCGATGCCGACGCCGCCGACGAACAGGCCCGCGGCCATCGTGGTGCGCAGCCCGTAGCGGGTGAGCAGGGTGACGGCCGCCGCGCCGCCCACCATCGAGATCACGGTGAGCGGGAGGAACGCCAGCCCGGCCTCGAGCGGGCTGAAGTGAAGCACGTTCTGCAGGTATGTCGTGAACAGGTAGTACTCGCCGGCGAGGCTGCCGACGAGCAGCAGCACCGCGAGCATCGCGATCACCAGTGTGCGCTGCCGGAACAGCCGCGGCGGGGCCAGCGGGTCCCGGGTGCGCAGTTCGACCAGGACGAAACCGGCCAGCAGCACCGCCCCGACGATGATCGAGGAGGTGGTGCGGGCGGCCGTCCAGCCGGCCTCCGAGCCGGAGGCCAGGCCGAAGACGACAAGCGCCACGCCGGCGGTGGCGATCAGCGCGCCGGGCAGGTCGAAGCCCTTCAGGCCGTGCGCCCGCGGCGGGTCCGCGGGCAGCAGGCGCGGGGCGGCCACCAGGGCCACGGCCGTGAGCGGGACGTTGACGAAGAAGACCGACTCCCAGCCGAACCAGTCGGTGAGCAGCCCGCCGAGCAGGGCCCCGGCGGCGAGCCCGCCGCTGGCCGCCACGCTCCACACCGCCAGGGCCTGGGTGCGTTCGGCACCCTCTTCGTAGATGGTGCTGATGAGCTTGAGGATCGCCGGGAACAGCAGCGCGCCGCCGACCCCCTGCACCGTCCGCGCGGTGACGAGCACGCCGGGTGCCGACGCCAGCCCGCCGGCCAGGGACGACAGGCCGTACACGAGAAGCGCGACGGTGAAGACGCGGCGCGCCCCGAGCCGGTCGGAGGCACGTCCGCCGAGCAGCAGCAGGCCACCGAAGGCGACGGCGTAGGCGCTGACGACCCACTGGATCGACTGCGAGGTGAAGCCGAGATCCCTGCCGATGTCGGGCAGCGCGACATAAACGATGTTGTAGTCGACGGCGACGATGAACTGCGCGAACGCCAGCAGCGCGAGGGTGAGCCGGGTGCGCTGATAGGGCAGCCCGGGGGCTGCGGGAACAGTCATGGGGCGGGCTCCTTCCTC
>NZ_CEVIVC010000014.1:13689-19391 GCF_982290645.1 Protofrankia sp. CiP1_Cm_nod4 | reverse complement strand
GGGTGCCTCTGGTGCCTTGGGTTTCTTGGGTTCCTCTGGTGCCCTGGGTTCCTCGAGGCGGCGGCTGGCACGTGGGACCAGCCCGGACGGACGAGACGGACGGCGCGACCCCGCGGCGACGCGGCGCGTGCCCCGTCGCCGCGGGGCGACGGGCGTCCGGGCCAACTGACGCGACAGCCGCGACAGTACGCCGTTCAAAGACTACACGGCTATCAATGTTTGGCCGCAGTGTAGGAGACAAGCGCTGTAAACTACCAACGGTGGAAGATCGCATGCTTCGGCGCCGGGACCGGCTACGCGCCGAGACGGTCCGCGAGATCAAGGCGATCGCACTGCGCCACATGGCCGACGGTGGCGCGGCAGCGCTGTCGCTGCGGGCGATCGCCCGCGAGATGGGCATGACCGCGGGCGCGCTGTACAGCTACTACGACACCCGCGACGACATGATCACCGCGCTGGTGACCGACATCTACACCTCGGTGGCGCAGCGGCTGGAGACCGTCCGGGCCGCGGCCCCCGCCGACGATCCCGGCGCCGCCCTGACCGCGGTGGCGATGGCCTACCGCGAGTGGGCCGTCACCAGCCCGCAGGAGTACCAGCTTCTCTACGGCAGCCCCATCCCGGGCTACCGGTTCCCGGCCGAGGGCGACGCGTCCTCGGCCGAGCAGCAGGCGTGCGGCGTGCTGCTGCGCCTGGTGGAAAGCGCCTGGCCTGGCCTGCGGACCAGGCTGTCCGCGGCCGGGACGGACCCGGGCGACAGCACCGACGACCACGACTGGTCCGACTTCACCCCGCCGTTCGCCGCGCTGGCCCGCACGGCGGTTCCGGGCCTGCCACCGGCGGCCGTCGCGCTGTCGCTACGGATCTGGGGCCGGCTACACGGGCTGCTGGCGCTTGAGATCAACGGGCACCTGCGGCCCCACGTGATGGACCCGGCGACGCTCTACCGCGCCGAGGTGCGCGAGCTCGCCGCCTGGCTGGGCTCCGGCGACACCTCCGCCGGTGCCGCGAGCGCCGGCACCGTGGGCACCGAGGCCGCGGGATGCGACACTGCGGGGGCTGACACCGGCGGCGAAGCCGCCAGCTCGGCGCGGATGGCCGCGATGACCGCCCCGGGATCCTCCGCCAGGTAGAAATGCCCGCCGGGAAAGACCCGCAGGCCGAACGCGCCGGTGGTGTGGCCGCGCCAGGCCTGTGCCTCGTCGATCGTGACCTGCGGATCAACGTCACCGGTGAACACCGTGACCGGGCAGTGGACCACCGCGTCCGGCGCCGACCGGTAGGTCTCGACCGCGGTGTAGTCGGCGCGGATCGCCGGCAGGATCATCCGCAGGATCTCCTCGTCGCCGAGCAGCCGGGAGTCGGTGCCGGCGAGCTGGCGCAGCTCGGCGACGATGCCGGCGTCGTCCCGGCGGTGGACGTCCTGCCGCTGGCGGTACCTTGACGGCGCGCGGCGGCCGGAGGCGAGCAGGCGCACCGGCCCGTCCTGCCCGCGGGCCCGCAGGCGCAGCGCGACCTCGAAGGCCACGACGGCGCCCATGCTGTGCCCGAAGAACGTCAGCGGCTCGCCGCCCCACGGCAGCAGGGCCGTGGCGATCCCCTCGGCGAGCCCGGCGATGCTGGTGACCGCCGGCTCGCCGAGGCGGTCCTGGCGGCCGGGGTACTGGACGGCGAGCACTTCGACGCCGGGCCGGCCCGGGCCGGCCGATGCGGACAGCTCCTGGGACAGCGGGAAGAAAAAAGGTGCCGAGCCGCCCGCGTGCGGGAAGCAGACCAGCCGCCCGGCAGGATCCGCCACTGCGTGAAACCGTCGTATCCACAGATCGGCACCGCCGCCGGTACTACCGCCGGTGCCGTCGCCGGCACTCGTTCCGGGTCTCGTCATGACGGCTGCTGTCCTTTCCTGCCGGCGGCCGGCCGGGCCGGCGGGTGACATCCGAAAATACTCGTCCTGGTTTCCGCCATCCTTATCAGGGCCACCACCGGAAAGCAAGACAGGCATCCAAGAAAAAGCCTCACAGGAGCTAACGTTTCATTCTCCGGAGCAGCTGGCACATAATATGGGCCACGCATCCGTGTGAGCTGCACCACAATGACGGTAAGGGTCGACTAGGGGTATCGATAGGGGTTATCACCACGCGCTTTTCTGCGGATCATCTACATACTGGCCGGCTGATGGGTACCCGAGCCCGGGGTTCGTCGCATGGCCACAGGCCTACGCGGGCACGGCCGGCGGCAGCCGGCGGCGGGCCGTGTCCGGGCACCCCGACAGGCGTGCCCGGACGGAACGCGTGAACGCACGACACGGCGAAACGCGCAGACGAGGACGAAAGGGTGTGATACAGCGTGCCACCGCACCGCTCCAGCCGCCCCCGCGCCGCACGCTGTCCCCACCACTGTCTCCACCGCGCCGAGTGTTGTTGTTGTCGCCTCGGGAGCTTCCGGCCGCGCTGACGCCCCCGGCACCGGGGCCGGCCTGACCGGCTGCGGTGCCGGGCCGGCTGGCCGCGCGGCCGGCCCGGCCCACCGCTGGGACGGCACCCCACCTCCGCCCGTTCGCCGGGATCCACACCGTGCGGCCCGCCCCCGGGCCCCGCCGCGGTTCCCGGCGGCCACACCAGATCTTCCCGGAAATCCGGATCCCGGCACCGCGTGAAACAACTGAAGGTGATCGCGCCGCCTTCGGCCGGCCAGCCGCCATCCGGCGCCCGGCCGCGCCGGCCGTTTACGAGAGGGAATGGACACCGAAGATGTCGCATGCCGAGACGCCGTCCGACATCGCCGTCGTCGGGCTGGCCGCCCGACTGCCCCAGGCGGCCGGCCCCGGGGAGTTCTGGCAGCTGCTGGAGAATGCGCGCAGCGCCGTCACGGATGTTCCCGCCGGCCGCTGGGAGGGAATCCCGGACGATATCCGCCCGCTGCGCGGCGGTTTCCTCGACGGCGTCGCGGGCTTCGACCCGGAGTTCTTCGGCATCTCGCCGCGCGAGGCGGAGGCGATGGATCCGCAGCAGCGTCTCGTGCTCGAGCTCGGCTGGGAGGCGCTGGAGGACGCCCGCGTCGTCCCGGCCGCGCTGGCGGACACCCGTACCGGCGTCTTCGTGGGCGCCATCGCCAGTGACTACGCCGGGCTGGTCCACCGTCACGGTCTGAGCGCCGTCACCCGGCACACCCTGACCGGGCTGGCCCGCGGCGTCATCGCCAACCGGCTGTCCTACCTGCTGGGCCTGCGCGGCCCGAGCCTGACGGTGGACACCGCCCAGTCGTCGTCGCTGGTGGCGGTGCACCTGGCCTGCGAGAGCCTGCGCTCGGGCGAGTCGGAGCTGGCGCTGGCCGCCGGCGTCCACCTCAACCTCACCGCCGAGACGGCCGTCAGCGCGCAGCGCTTCGGCGGGCTGTCCCCGGACGGGCGGTGCTTCACCTTCGACGCACGGGCGAACGGTTTCGTGCACGGCGAGGGCGGCGCGGTCGTCGTGCTCAAGCCGCTCGCGGCCGCGCTCGCCGACGGCGACCGGATCCACGCGGTGATCCGCGGCAGCGCGGTCAACAGCGGCGGCGCCACCGCGGGCCTGACCGTCCCGAGCGCACGGGCCCAGCGGGACGTGGTGCGCGCGGCGGCCGGACGCGCCGGCGTCGACCCGCGCGACGTGCGCTACGTCGAGCTGCACGGCACCGGGACCGCGCTCGGGGACCCGATCGAGGCGTCCGCGCTGGGCGCCGCCTACGGGGCCGGCCGGCCCGCCGGCGACCCGCTGCTGGTCGGGTCGGTGAAGACGAACATCGGCCATCTCGAGGGCGCCGGGGGGATCGTCGGTCTGGTCAAGACGGTCCTGGCGATCACGCACCGGGTGCTGCCGCCGAGCCTGAACTTCGCCACGCCCAACCCCCGGATCCCGTTCGAGGAGCTGCGGCTGCGCGTGGTGACCGCCCTGCGGCCCTGGCCGCACGACGACCGGCCGCTGCTGGCCGGCGTGAGCTCGTGGGGTGTCGGCGGGACGAACTGCCACGTCGTGGTGGGCGAGGCGCCCACCACCCGGCCCACGGCGGCCGCGGCGGGTGGCGCCGCGGCGGGTGGCGTGGCCGCGGTGGGTGGGCCGGCGGCCCCGGCGGCGCGCGCCGGGGACGATCGTGAGCCCGCGGGGCGCGCCGGCGGTGGCCGTGAGCCCGTGATACGCGGTGACGTCGTGCCGTGGGTGCTCTCCGGGCGCGGCGTGGACGCGGTGGACGCCCAGGCCGGCCGTCTGCTCACGCTGCTCGCCGGCTCCCCTGCCGGCGACGCCGACAGCGACGCCGGAAACACCGAAAGTGAAGAAAGCGGCGCCGGAGGTAACAGCGCTCCTACCGGGGACGTGGCCGGCGGCGGTCCCGCGGACATCGCGCTGTCGCTGGCGACGACCCGGGCGCGTTTCGAGGAGCGGGCGGTGGTGATCGGCGCCGGCCGGGCCGAGCTGTCCGCCGGGCTGCGCGCCCTCGTCGCCGTCGAACCGTCCGCGAACGTGGTGCGCGGGTCGGCGGGCGAGCGCGGGAAGACCGTCTTCGTCTTCCCCGGCCAGGGATCCCAGTGGGCCGGCATGGCCACGGAACTGCTGGCGGTATCCCCGGTGTTCGCCCGCTCGATCGACGCGTGCGCGGCGGCGCTGGCGCCCCACATCGACTGGTCGCTGCTGGACGTCCTGCGGGACGCCCCGGGCGCCCCGCCGCTGGAGCGGATCGACGTGATCCAGGCGGCGCTGTTCGCGGTGATGGTCTCCCTCGCCGAGGTGTGGCGGGCCTTCGGCGTCGAGCCCGACGCGGTGATCGGCAGCTCCCAGGGCGAGATCGCCGCCGCGTACGTGGCGGGCGCGTTCACCCTGGAGCAGGCCGCGGCCGTGGTGGCGCTGCGCGGCCGCGCCGTGGCCGGCCTCAGCGGCCTCGGCGGGCTGGTGTCCGTCCCGCTGCCCGCGGCCGAGGTCGCCACGCTGCTCACGCCGTGGGCCGACCGCGCGGGCATCGGCGTGATCAACGGGCCGGACGCCACGGTCGTCTCCGGCGAGACCGCCGCCCTCGACGAGCTCGTGGCGACGCTGACCGCGGCCGGCATCGACGTCCGCCGGATCCCGGTCCGGTACGCCTCGCACTCGCCGCAGGTCATCCCGGTGCGCGAGCGGCTGCTCGAGCTGCTCGACGGCATCACCCCGGCGGCGGCCGGCATCGCCTTCTACTCGACCGTCACCGCAGGCCCGCTGCCCACCACCGAGCTGACCCCCGCCTACTGGTACCGCAACCTGCGGGAGACCATCAACGTCGACCAGACGGTGCGGGCCGCGCTCGCGGCCGGGCACGGCACGTTCGTCGAGGTGACGCCGCATCCCGTCCTCACCGGCGTGATCCAGCGGATCGCGGCGGACGCCGGCGGAGAGCACGCCGACGCGCTTGTCACCGGCACGCTGCGCCGCCACGACGGCGGCCCCCGCCGGCTGCTGGCGTCGCTCGCCGAGGCGCACGTGCGCGGGGCCGACGTCGACTGGGCCGCGGCGATCGGCCCGGCGGCGCGCGTGACCGACCTGCCCACCTACCCGTTCCAGCGGCGGCGGTTCTGGCTGCCGGGCGCGGCGGCCCGCCCGGCACCGTCCGCGGCGGCACCGGCCGTGGAGCTGCCGGACGTCTCCATACCGGCACAGAATGTTCCGGATCATGACACGGCCGCCCACCGCACGGACGCCCAC
>NZ_CEVIVC010000014.1:11953-13432 GCF_982290645.1 Protofrankia sp. CiP1_Cm_nod4 | reverse complement strand
GGCGGTACCCGAAACGCCGGGGGCGCCGGGGGCGCCGTCCGCCGCCGGCCCGTCGTCGCGGCTGGCCCGCCGGCTCGCCGGGCTCGCCCCGCGGGAGCGCGACGCCGTCCTGCTCGACCTCGTCCGCGCGGCGGTGAGCAGCATCCTCGGGCACACCGGCCCGGCCGCGGTCAGCGCCGGGCGCACGTTCAGGGACCTCGGCCTGGACTCGATCGCGGCGGTGCAGTTCCGCGGCCTGCTGGCGGCCACCACCGGGCTGGCGCTGACGCCCACACTGACCTTCGACCACCCGACGCCCGCCGCGCTCGTCCGCCATCTCGCCGAGATCGTCGGCGTGGCCGGCGCGCCCGCCGGCACCGGCGCCGCTGGGGCCGCTGTGGGGGCCGCGGGCGGGAGCGGGACGGGAGCCGGCGCGGACGAGCCGGTCGCGATCGTCGCGGTCAGCGGGCGCTGGCCGGGCGGGGCCGACTCCCCCGAGGCGCTGTGGGACCTGCTCGCCGCCGGCCAGGACGCCATCGGCGGGTTCCCGACCGACCGCGGCTGGGACCTCGACGCCCTGTACGACCCGGCCGGCGCCGACGAGCACGGCACCGGCCGGCCCGGCACGTCCTACACCCGCCAGGGCGGCTTCCTCGACGGCGCCGGCCTGTTCGACGCCGCGTTCTTCGAGATCTCCCCGCGGGAGGCCGCCGCGATGGACCCCCAGCAGCGGCTGCTGCTGGAGGCCTCCTGGGAGGCGCTGGAGCGCGCCGGGATCGACCCGGTGACGCTGCGGGGCAGCTCGACCGGGGTGTTCGTCGGCGCCACCCCGCAGGACTACGGCCCGCGGCTGCACGAGGCCACCGGCGCGGCCGGCGGGTACGCGCTCACCGGCGGCCTGCCAAGCGTCGCCTCCGGCCGGGTGGCCTACGCCCTCGGCCTCGTCGGGCCGGCGATCACCGTGGACACCGCCTGCTCGTCGTCGCTGGTGGCACTGCACCTGGCCGTGAGCGCGCTGCGCTCCGGCGAGTGCGGGCTCGCGCTGGCCGGCGGGGTGACCGTGATGTCGACGCCCGGCATGTTCACCGAGTTCTCCCGGCAGCGCGGGCTGTCCGTGGACGGCCGCTGCAAACCGTTCGCCGCCGCCGCGGACGGCACCGCCTGGGCGGAGGCCGTAGGCGTGGTCGTGCTCGAGCGGCTGTCGGACGCGCGCCGCCACGGCCACCGCGTGCTGGCGGTGGTACGCGGCAGCGCGATCAACTCCGACGGCGCGAGCAACGGGCTGACCGCCCCCAACGGGCCGTCCCAGCAACGGGTGATCAACACGGCGCTCGCGGGCGCCGGCCTGGCCCCCGCCGACGTCGACGTCGTCGAGGCCCACGGCACCGGCACCACCCTCGGCGACCCCATCGAGGCCCAGGCCCTGCTCGCCACCTACGGCCAGCACCGCCCCGCCGGCCGGCCGCTGCTGCTCGGCTCGGTCAAGTCCAACATCGGCCA
>NZ_CEVIVC010000014.1:6150-11366 GCF_982290645.1 Protofrankia sp. CiP1_Cm_nod4 | reverse complement strand
GTGGCACCGCTGGATCCGGCCGGTCCGACGGCTCCGGCGCGGACGGGGCGGCGCCGGTGCTGTGGACGCTGTCCGCGCGCGGCGAGCCGGCGCTGCGGACGGCCGCGGCCAGGCTGCACGACGCCGTGTTCACCCGGCCGGACGCCCGTCCCGCCGACGTCGGGCTGTCGCTGGCGACCACCCGTACCGTCTTCGACCACCGTGCCGCCGTAGCCGGCACCGGCCGCGAGGCGCTGCTCGCCGGGCTGCGCGCTCTCGCCGCCGGCGAGCAGGCGCCGGGCGTGGTGTCCGCAGCCACCGCCGGGAACCCGGGCGGGACGGTCTTCGTCTTCCCCGGCCAGGGCTCCCAGTGGCCGGGGATGGCCGTGGCCCTGCTCGAGGCCTCTCCCGTGTTCGCGGCGTCGGTCGCGGCCTGCGCGGACGCGCTCGCCCCGTACGTCGACTGGTCGCTGCTGGACGTGCTGCGCGGGGTGGACGGCGCGCCCACCTTCGAGCGGGTGGACGTGGTGCAGCCGGCGCTGTTCGCGGTGATCGTCTCGCTGGCCCGGCTGTGGGAGTCGCTAGGCATCCGGCCCGACGCGGTCATCGGGCACTCGCAGGCCGAGATCGCCGCGGCGCACGTCGCCGGCGCCCTCACCCTGGACGACGCCGCCCGCATCGTCGCGCTGCGCTCCCAGGCGATCACGAAGATCGCCGGACTGGGCGGGATGGTCTCGGTGCCGCTGCCCGCCGCCGTCGTCGAGGCCGACCTGGCTGACCTGGCTGACCTGGCCGATCTGGCCGATCTGGCCGATCTGCTCGGCGATCCGGCCGGCGGGAGCCCGGGCGACGTCTCGATCGCGGCCGTCAACGGCCCGGCGGCCACCGTCGTATCCGGGCGGCCGGCCGTCCTCGACCAGCTGCTCGCCACCTACCAGGCCCGCGGGGTCTCCGCCCGGCGCATACCGGTCGACTACGCCTCCCACTCCGCCCAGGTCGAGGCCATCCGCGACGACGTGGAGAGCCTGCTCGCGGGCATCACACCGCGTCCCGCGGACGTCGCCTTCTACTCGACGGTGACCGGCGGGCGGCTCGACCCGGCCGAGCTGACCGGCGACTACTGGTACCGCAACCTGCGCCAGCCGGTCCGGCTCGACGACGCGGTCCGCGCGGCGCTCGCCGACGGCCACCGCACCTTCCTGGAGTCCAGCCCGCACCCCGTCCTGACCATCGGCATCCAGCAGACCGTCGACGACGTCGCCGAACACGGCCCGGCCGCCGCGCCGAACACCGGCGCCGGCAGCGTCCCCGGGCACACCACCAAGGACACCGCTGGGCACGGCGACGAGGACACCGCTGGGCACAGCGACGGGAACACTGCCGGGAAGACGGCCGGCGGGTGGGACGCGGCGGCGGGGCCCGTCCTGGTCACCGGCACGCTGCGCCGCGACGACGGCGGGTGGGACCGGCTGCTGCTCTCCCTCGCCGAGCTGTACGCGCACGGCGTCACGCCGGACTGGCCCGCCGTGTACGGGCCGCACGCCCGCGTCACCGAGCTGCCCACCTACCCGTTCCAGCGGGAACGTTACTGGATCACCGCGCCGGCACACGCCGGTGCCCCGGCACCGGGCCTGGCCGCCGGGCACCCGCTGGCCGACGCGGCGCTGCCCGTCGCCGGTGACGACAGCCTGCTGCTCACCGGGCGGCTGGCCACGGCCACCACACCCTGGCTGGCCGACCACACCGTCGCCGGCACCACGGTGCTGCCGGGCGCGGCGGCCGTCGAGCTCGCCCTGCACGCCGGGGCCCTGGTCGGCCACGGCCACCTGCGGGAGCTGACGTCGCACGCCCCGCTGGTGGTCCCGGACGGCGGTGGCATCCGCTTCCAGCTCGTGGTGGGCCCGCCGGAACGCGACGACCCCGGCATCCGGCCGGTGACGCTGTACTCCCGCCCGGAGGACCCCCGCCCGGCCGCGGGACGGCCGGACCCCGCCCGACCAGGCGACGGCTGGCCAGGCGCTGGCAGCCCGGGTGGTGGAAACGCCCACCCCGGCGACAGCGCCTCCTGGGACGACGCCCGGGACATCCCCTGGACCCGCCACGCCAGCGGCCTGCTCACCCAGGCGCCGCCGGCACCGGCCCCGGACGACCTCGCCGGGCAGTGGCCGCCGGCCGACGCGGTCGGCATCGGCCTCGACGGCTTCTACGACCGGCTCGCCGACGACGGGTACGGCTACGGCCCGCTCTTCCGCGGCCTGCACGCCGCCTGGCGGCACGGGGACGACGTCCTCGCCGAGGTCCGGCTGCCCGCGGACGCCGCCGAGGCCGACGGCTACGGGCTGCACCCGGCCCTGCTCGACGCCGCCCTGCACGCGGTCGTCGGCCTGCTGCCCGGCCAGGGTGACGCCCTGCTCCTGCCGTTCGCCTGGACGGACGTCTCGCTGGCCGCCACCGGGGCGGCCGCGCTGCGGGTCCGCGTGCGGCCGACCGGCACGGGCACGGTGAGCGTGCACGCCGCCGACCCGGCCGGCGCCGCGGTGGTGTCCGTCGGCACGCTGGCGCTGCGGCCGGTCGCGCCGGGCACGCTGGCCGCCGGCGGCGCCGACGCGGCATATCTGCTGGACTGGTCGCCGCTGCCGTCGCTGTCGCTGTCCGCGACACCTGTGGACGCCTCACCCGCCGGCCCTGCCGGCCCTGCCGGCCCCGCCGGTGCCACCAGTGCCGCTGGCGCGGCCGGGTCCGCCGACGCCGTCGACATCCTCCCGGATCTCCTGGGCCTCCCGTCGGACGCGCCGGTCCCGGCCACCGTCGCCGTCTGGGTGAACGCCCCGTCCGGGCCGAGCGCCCTGACGGCACCCGGCAGCCCGACAGCGGCGAGCGCGGCGACAACAGCGGGCGCGGCGGACGGCCTGCCGGCCGCGGGCGTCCCAGACGTGGATGTCCCAGCGGCTGGCACCGCGGGAGCGGACCCCTCGGGCACGGACGTCCCGGCGGCGGTCGCGGCCACCACCGAGCGGGCGCTCGCCACGGTGCAGTCCTGGCTGGACGACGAGCGTTCCGCCGCGGGCCGGCTGGTCCTGGTGACCCGCGGCGCGGTCGCCACCCGCATCGGCGAGGACGTCACGGACCTGGCCGCGGCGGCGGTCTGGGGGCTGGTGCGCTCGGCCCAGGCCGAGCATCCCGGCCGGGTCGCCATCCTCGACCTGGACGGCGGCCCCGGCGACGACCCGGCCCGCGCGGCCGCGGTGGCGGCGGCGCTGGCCAGCGGGGAGCCCCAGGCCGCGGTCCGTGACGGCGCGGTGCTGATCCCCCGGCTCGTCCGGCAGCCCGCGCCCGGCTCGCCCGCCTCGGGCGAGCTGTCGCCACCGACCGGCACCAGCCGCGGCACCGACCCGGCCGGCGGGCATGAGCACGATCATGGCCACGAGCGCAGCGGCACCGCTGCCGGCGACGCCGGCGACGCGGGCGACAGCACCGGCACCGGCCGGCGCACGGGCGCCGGATGGGAGGCGGGCGGTACGCCGTGGCGGCTCGACGTCACCTCGCCCGGCAGCCTGGACGCGCTCGCGCTGCTGGCCGACCCGGACGCGGCGGGGCCGCTCGCGCCGGGCGAGGTCCGGGTCGCGCCGCGGGCCCTCGGGGTGAACTTCCGCGACGTACTGATCGCTCTCGGTGTCTACCCGGGCCGGGCCCGCATCGGCGCCGAAGGGGCCGGCGTGGTTGTCGAGACCGCCCCCGACGTCACCGGCCTCGCCCCCGGCGACCGGGTCACGGGGCTGCTGCCGGGCAGCGCCGGCACGCTCGCGCGCGTCGACCGCCGGCTGCTCGTCGGCTTCCCGGCGGACTGGTCGTTCGCGCGGGCCGCCACCGTCCCGGTCGCGTTCCTCACCGCCTACCACGGCCTGTTCGATCTCGGTGCCCTGCGGCCGGGCGAGCGGGTGCTGGTGCACGCCGCCAGCGGCGGGGTCGGCCAGGCCGCCGTGCAGCTCGCCCGGCAGGCCGGCGCGGAGGTGTTCGCGACCGCCAGCCCCGCGAAATGGGACGTGCTGCGCGCCCTCGGCCTGGACGACGACCACATCGCCTCCTCCCGCGAGCTGGATCCCGTCGACGGCTTCGAGGCCCGGTTCGGCCGGGTCGACGTGGTGCTCAACGCGCTGGCGCACGAGTTCACCGACGCGTCCCTGCGGCTGCTCGGCCCCGGCGGCCGGTTCGTCGAGATGGGCAAGACCGACCCGCGGCGTCCCGAGGAGCTGGCCGCGCAGCATCCCGGCGTCGCCTACCTGCCGTTCGACCTGCTCGCGGACGTCCCGCCGCAGCGGATCGCCGAACTGCTCACCGAGCTGGGTCTGCTGTTCGCCCAGGACGCGCTGCGCCCGCTGCCGGTGGCGGCCTGGGACATCCGGCACGCCCCCCGCGCGCTGCGCCACCTCGCGCAGGCCCGCCACGTCGGCAAGCTCGCGCTGACCGTGCCCGGCCGGCTCGACCCGTCCGGCACGGTCCTGGTCACCGGCGGGACGGGGACGCTCGGCCGGCTGGCCGCCCGCCGGCTGGTCACCCACCACGGGGTGCGCCACCTGCTGCTGACCAGCCGCAGCGGGCCGGCGGCGGACGGCGCCGCCGAACTCGTCGACGAGCTCACCGAGCTGGGTGCCAGTGTCACCCTGGCCGCCGCCGACGTCGCCGACCGGGACGCGCTGGCCGCGCTGCTGGCCGGCATCCCGCGCGCGCACCCGCTCACCGCGGTGATCCACACGGCCGGGATCCTCGACGACGCCACCGTCACCGGGCTGACCCCGGCGCGGCTGCGGAGCGTGGCCCGGCCGAAGGTCGACGCGGCGTGGAACCTGCACGAGCTGACCCGCCACGCCGACCTCGCCGCCTTCGTGCTCTACTCGTCGGTCGCGGGCGTGGTGGGCACCCCGGGGCAGGCGAACTACGCGGCGGCGAACACCTTCCTCGACGGGCTGGCAGCAGCCCGCCGCGCCCACGGGCTGCCGGCGGTCTCGCTGGCCTGGGGCTACTGGGAGCAGGCCAGCGGCATGACCGGCCATCTCGGCCGGGCGGACGTGGCGCGGCTGGGCCGCGGCGGGGTGCTGCCGCTGCCCACCGAGACCGCGCTGGCCCTGTTCGACGCCGCGCTCACCGGCGCGCACCCGGCCGTGGTGCCGGCCCGGATCGACCGGGACTCCTTCGGCCCGGGCCCCTCCACCCGGGACGCCTTCGCCGGGGACACCTTC
>NZ_CEVIVC010000014.1:5077-5702 GCF_982290645.1 Protofrankia sp. CiP1_Cm_nod4 | reverse complement strand
CGGCGGTGGCACGCGGACGGGAGCGGGCGGGTCGCTGGCCGACCGGCTCGCCGGGCGCCCCGAGGACGAGCGGGAGCGGATCCTGCTCGGCCTGGTGCGCACGACCGCGGCGACCGTGCTCGGCCACGCCGACGCGGCGGTGATCGAGGCCGACCGCGGGTTCCTCGCGTCCGGGTTCGACTCACTGACCGCGGTGGAGTTCCGCAACCGGCTCGGCGCGGCCGCCGGGCTGCGGCTGCCGAGCACGCTGCTGTTCGACCATCCGACCCCGGCGGCGCTGACCGCGCACCTGCGCACCCTGCTCGTACCGGCCGCGCACGGCGGTGCCGGGAGCGCGGCCGTCCCGTCCCAGCGGGAATCGCTCACCGACGTGCTGGACCGGCTGGGCACCGTCCTAACGACCGCGCCCGACGCCGCCACCGACCCCGACGCCCACGAACGGGTCGCGGTCCGGCTGCGGCAGCTCCTCCAGGTCTGGGACGGCCGCCGGCCCGCCGGCGCGGGCGGCTCCCTCGCCGGTGACCTGGCGGATCTCCAGTCGGCCGACGACGACGAACTGTTCGACGTGCTCGACAACGAGCTGACCACCCCGTACGGAGGCTGAGCTCACATGTCCACCGCGTCC
>NZ_CEVIVC010000014.1:3459-4361 GCF_982290645.1 Protofrankia sp. CiP1_Cm_nod4 | reverse complement strand
GACGTGGTCGGCCCACCGCCGGCGGACCGCGGCTGGAACCTCGACGACCGCTACGACCCCGACCCGGCGCGGCCCGGCGCCACCTACTCCCGCGAGGGTGGCTTCCTGCCCGACGCGGGCGACTTCGACGCCGCGTTCTTCGGCATCTCCCCGCGTGAGGCGCTGGCGGCCGAGCCGCAGCAGCGGCTGCTGCTGGAGACCGCCTGGGAGGCGCTGGAACACGCCGGGATCAACCCGACGACGCTGCGCGGCTCCGACACCGGCGTGTTCGTCGGGGTGATCGCCTCGGACTACGGCGCCGGCGCCGGGCCCGCGGCGATCCAGCCGCTGGAGGGGTACGTCCTGACCGGCGGGACGACCAGCGTCGCCTCCGGCCGGGTGGCGTACTCGTTCGGTTTCGAGGGCCCGACCGTCACCGTGGACACCGCCTGCTCGTCGTCGCTGGTCGCGCTGCACCTGGCCGTCTCGGCGCTGCGGGCCGGCGAGTGCGGGCTCGCGCTGGCCGGCGGGGTGACCGTGATGCCCACCCCGCGGTCGTTCGTCGAGTTCTCCCGGCAGCGCGCGCTGTCCGCCGACGGCCGGTGCAAGGCGTTCGCCGCCGCCGCGGACGGCTTCGGCCTCGCCGAGGGGGCCGGGGTTCTGCTGCTGGAGCGGCTGTCGGACGCGCGCCGCCACGGCCACCGCGTGCTGGCGGTGGTACGCGGCAGCGCGGTGAACTCCGACGGGACGAGCAGCCAGCTCACCGCGCCGAGCGGGCCGTCCCAGCAGCGGGTGATCAACGCCGCGCTCGCGAACGCCCGCCTGACCCCCGCCGACGTCGACGCCGTCGAGGCCCACGGCACCGGCACCACCCTCGGCGACCCCATCGAGGCCCAGGCCCTGCTCGCCACCTACGGCCAGCA
>NZ_CEVIVC010000014.1:0-3124 GCF_982290645.1 Protofrankia sp. CiP1_Cm_nod4 | reverse complement strand
AGCGCCGGGGCCGGGCCGGTGGCGTGGGTGCTCTCGGCGCGCGGCGGGGACGCCCTGCGTGCCCAGGCCGCGCGCCTGCACGACCATGTCGCGGCGGACCCGTCCGCGCGTCCGGTCGACGTGGCCGCGGCGCTGGTGCGGGGCCGGGCCGCCTTCGCCCACCGCGCGGCGGTCGTCGGCGACGACCGGGACGCCCTGCTGGCCGGGCTGGCCGGGCTGGCCCGCGGCGAGCTGCCCGCGGGCACCGTGCGCGGTGCCGCCCGGGCCGGTCGGCTGGCCGTCTTCGTCTTCCCCGGCCAGGGCTCCCAGTGGCCGGGGATGGCCGCGGGCCTGCTCGAGGCCTCCCCCGTGTTCGCCGAGTCGATCGCGGCCAGCGCGGACGCGCTCGCCCCGTACACCGGGTGGAACCTGCTCGACGTCCTGCGCGGGGCGCCCGGCGCGCCCTCGCTGGAGCGGGTCGACGTGGTCCAGCCGGCGCTGTGGGCGGTGCTGGTCTCGCTGGCGGCGGTGTGGCGCTCGTACGGGGTGCACCCGCACGCCGTCGTCGGGCACAGCCAGGGGGAGATCGCCGCCGCGTACGTGGCCGGCATCCTCACCCTCGACGACGCCGCCCGGATCGTCGCCCTGCGCAGCCAGGCCATCACCGCGATCGCCGGGCAGGGCGGCATGGCCTCGATCGCGCTGCCCGCGGACGACGTGCGGGCGCGGCTGGCCGACAGCGGCATCGGTGACGCCGTGTCGCTGGCGGCCGTCAACGGCCCGCGGTCGACCGTCGTCGCCGGCAGCCCGCGGGCGCTGGCGGAGCTGGTCGCCGACTACCAGGCGCGGGGGGTGCGGGCCCGGCTCGTCCCGGTGGACTACGCCTCCCACTCGCCCCAGGTCGACGGCCTGCGCGACCGCCTGCTCAGCGCGCTCGCCGGGATCACCCCCCGGGCCGGGACGATCCCGCTGCTGTCCAGCGTGACCGCCGAGCCGGTCGACGGCGGCACGCTCGACGCGGCGTACTGGTTCGCCAACCTGCGCGGCACCGTCCGGTTCGAGGCCGCCACCCGGGCCCTGCTCGGCAGCGGCCACGACGTGTTCATCGAGGTCAGCCCGCATCCGGTGCTCGTCGGCGGGATCAACGAGACGGTCGACGACGCCGGTCCGGCCGGGGCCGGCGCCGGTGTGCTCGGCACGCTGCGCCGCGACGCCGGCGGGCCGGCCCAGCTGCTGACCGCGCTGGCCGAGGCGCACGTCCACGGCCTGCCGGTCGACTGGAGCGACACCCTCGCCGGCGCCGACCCGTACGCCGTCGACCTGCCCACCTACGCGTTCCAGCGGCGCCGTTTCTGGCTCGCTCCCGCCCCGGCGGCGGCCGGCGGGCTCGCCGTGGCACCGGGCCCGTCCACCGGCCGGCCCGGCCCGGACGGCGGCGAAGGCGATCCCGGCGCGGCCGGGACGGCGGGTGCCGACGGGCTCGGGCTCGCGGCCGGGGACGTGCCCTGGGACGCGGCCGGGGCGGCGGCCGGGGCGGCGGAGCATCCGCTCGCGGCGCTGTCCCCGCAGGCGCTGCGGGAGCGGCTGACGGAGCTGGTCCGCACGACCGCGGCCGGGGTGCTCGGGCACGCGGACACGGAGCGGATCGACAACGGGCAGACCTTCCGGGACCTCGGTTTCGACTCGCTCGGCGCCGTGCGGTTCCGCGACGGGCTCGCCGCGGCGACCGACCTGACCCTGCCGAGCACCCTGGTGTTCGACTTCCCGACGCCGGCCGCCCTGGCCGAACGGCTGATCACCCTGGTGTCGGGCACGCCCGCGGCCACCGCGCGGCGCGCCCGTCGGCGCGTCAACCAGGGCGGCCCGGCCGAGCCGATCGCGATCGTCGCGGTCAGCGGGCGCTGGCCGGGCGGCGCCGACTCCCCCGAGGCGCTGTGGGAGCTCGTCGCCGACGGCCGGGACGCCATCGGCGGGTTCCCGTCGAACCGCGGCTGGGACGTCGAGGCCCTCTACGACCCCGAGCCCGGCAGGCCGGGGCGGACCTACACCCGCGACGGCGGCTTCCTCTACGACGCCGACCGCTTCGACGCGGAGTTCTTCGGGATCTCCCCGCGGGAGGCCGACGCGATGGACCCGCAGCAGCGGCTGCTGCTGGAGTCCGCCTGGGAGGCGCTCGAGCGCGCCGGCATCGACCCGCACAGCCTGCGCGGCAGCCGGTCCGGGGTGTTCGTCGGCGCCACCCAGCAGGACTACGGCCCGCGCCTGACCGACGCGCCGCGCGACGCCGAGGGCTACGTGCTCACCGGCAGCACGACATCCGTGGCCTCCGGCCGGCTGGCCTACACCCTCGGCCTGGAGGGGCCGGCGCTGACCGTCGACACCGCCTGCTCGTCCTCGCTGGTCGCGACCCATCTGGCCATCCAGTCGCTGCACAGCGGCGAGTGCGACCTGGCGCTGGCCGGCGGCGTCGCCGTGATGGCGACCCCGGGGCTGTTCACCGAGTTCTCCCGGCAGCGGGGGCTCGCCCCCGACGGCCGCAGCAAGGCGTTCGCGGCGGCGGCGGACGGCACGTCCTGGGCCGAGGGCGTCGGGTTCCTGCTGCTGGAACGGCTGTCGGACGCCCAGCGGGCCGGCCGGCGCATCCTGGCGGTGATCCGCGGCAGCGCGGTGAACTCCGACGGCGCGTCCAACGGGCTGACCGCGCCGAACGGCCAGTCCCAGCAGCGGGTCATCGCGGACGCGCTGGCCGCCGCCGGGCTCACGGCCGGCGACATCGACGCCGTCGAGGCGCACGGCACCGGCACCCGCCTCGGCGACCCGATCGAGGCGGAGGCGCTGATCGCCACCTACGGCCAGGGCCGCCCCGCCAGCCGGCCGCTGCTGCTCGGCTCGATCAAGTCGAACCTCGGCCACACCCAGACCGCGGCCGGCATCGCCGGCATCACAAAGATCATCTATGCGCTGCGCCACGGCGTCCTGCCGAAGACCCTGCACGTGGACGCCCCGTCACCGTTCGTGAACTGGTCGGCGGGCGCGGTGGAACTGCTCACCTCCGCCCGCCCCTGGCCGACAGCCGACCGCCCCCGCCGGGCCGCGGTCTCCTCCTTCGGCATCAGCGGCACCAACGCCCACATCATCATCGAGC
>NZ_CEVIVC010000013.1:62209-64364 GCF_982290645.1 Protofrankia sp. CiP1_Cm_nod4 | reverse complement strand
CCGGGTCAAACTCGGGGGCTGGTTTC
Source organism: Protofrankia sp. CiP1_Cm_nod4 (assembly GCF_982290645.1). Classification (NCBI taxonomy): domain Bacteria; kingdom Bacillati; phylum Actinomycetota; class Actinomycetes; order Frankiales; family Frankiaceae; genus Protofrankia; species Protofrankia sp. CiP1_Cm_nod4. The sequence goes on along the minus strand of NZ_CEVIVC010000013.1, from coordinate 64,338 downwards.
GCGACGGTGGGGACGGTCATGGACGTTCGAGCCGCGGCATGCGCTCACACGTCCGTCACATGAACGGTGTGGTGTATTGCGGCAGCGCTGAAACGTCCCTGTCGCCGACCCGGAAAGACACCGATGCCTTCTTCCTCGCACAGCCGGACCCACGGTCGGGAGCCCATCGCCCCCAAGGTCCCGGAGATCACGGCGCTGTTCTGGGTCGTCAAAATTCTGACAACGGGCATGGGCGAGGCGACCTCGGACTATCTCGCGCACCTCAGCCTGGTGCTTGCGGGCGCGGTCGGCATCCTCGGCTTCACACTCGGGCTCTGGCTGCAGTTCCGGGCCCGGAGTTACTCCGCTCCCGTCTACTGGTTTGCGGTGATGATGGTCGCGGTGTTCGGCACCATGGCCGCCGACGGGCCGCCCGTCGGCCACATCGGTTCGACGGTCTTTTACGTCGTGCTCCTCGCGACCGTCTTGTACGCATGGCATCGGCGTGAGGGAACGCTGTCGATCCACAGTATCGTGACCCGCCGCCGGGAGACCTACTACTGGCTGACCGTGCTCGTGACGTTCGCGCTGGGCACCGCGCTGGGCGATCTCACCGCGGACTCGTTGCACTTCGGCTATCTGCCCTCGGCCATCCTGTTCACAGTGGTCATCCTGGTGCCAGCGGCCGCCTGGTGGCGGTTCGGCCTGAGTGAGGTCGTCGCCTTCTGGTCCGCCTATGTCGTGACCCGGCCGCTGGGCGCCTCGTTCGCAGACTGGCTCGGCAAGCCGGCCGGAAGGTCCGGCGTCGGTCTCGGTGACGGCCTGGTCGCCCTCGCCGCCCTTATTGTGATCGTCGTACTGGTCGGCTTTCTGACGGTGACGCGCGGCGGCATCCAACGCGGCGCTGTCGAGACCGTCGAGACCGTCGAGAGCGCCGCCGTCGGCGGTGGAGGCAGCAGCAACGATGATGTGAAGGCTCCGGGCCTTCCCCGGCAGGCTCGGTCGTGGTTCAGCCGGGCGGAGGTCGATTAGGGCGTGTCTGACGGATGTTTCGATCGCGCGGGCGGCGCCCACATCGACCAGCATCCATCAGACACACCCCAGCGGCCGAGTCGTCGAAGGCGCGGACACACCCTGTTCACCTTGATCCGCCGGTTGTGCCGCGGCGTCGGGGCCCAGGAACTGTCCTGACTGCTTCACCGGATCCTTGGCGGATCGGCGTCATGCTGAGTAGCTTTTGTCATAAAATTTCCCGTCGATATCCTGGGCGCGGCTCGGCGCCACACTCGGACCTCCCCAGCGTCCGGATCGGATTCGCATGCCTGAGAGCGTTGCTGGACGATCATCGCGTCGCCAGTTCCTGTCCGCCGCTGGCACGGCGTTCACGGCCGCCGGGCTGGCGGCCTGCGCCACCGGTGGGTCGAGCCCACCCGCGTCGGCGTCGGCAGGGATGTCTGCCGCCGCGGCCCGCCCCGTCAGCTCAGGGGCGGCAGCCACCGCGGCCCCTCCCGGACCTGGGCTGATGCCGGGAGGGGCCGCGACAGCGGTCGCCCACGGACCGCGGGACCGTCCCCAGGTGGCGCTGACCTTCCATCTCGGCCCGCACGAGGCGGAGCAGGATCTCTCCCTGGCGCATCGGCTGCTCACCGAGGCAGCCGAACTCTCGGTCCCGATTACCGTGTTCGCGGTCGGACGGTGGCTGGACGAGCATCGCGATCTTGCTCCCGTCATCCTGGCGGCTGGCAACGAACTGGCGAACCACACGTACTCCCACCCGGTACTGACGGCGTTGCCAGCCGACCTGGTGGCGGCGGAGATCATCGGATGCCGCGACGTCCTGGCCCGGCTGGCTCCGGGCGAGGGCCGCTATTTCCGGCCCTCGGGCACCTCCACCGCCACCCCACTGATCCTCGCCGAGGCCGGTGCCGCGGGTTACCGGACGGTCGTGGACTTCGACGTCGACCCGCTTGACTACACCTCCCCTGGAGCCGACGCCGTCGTCGCGCGGGTACGCGCCGGCGTCCGGCCCGGCTCGGTCGTGAGCATGCACTTCGGCTACCCGGGAACCGTCACCGCGTTTGCCCGCATCGTCACGAACCTGCGTACGGCAGGCCTGGTCCCGGTGTCAGTAAGCGATCTTCTCGTCTGAT
>NZ_CEVIVC010000013.1:60534-61624 GCF_982290645.1 Protofrankia sp. CiP1_Cm_nod4 | reverse complement strand
TCAGGCGTGCAGGGCTCCGGTGGCCAGCAGCACGAACAGCGCCACGCCGACGGCGACGCGGTAGGTGACGAACACGTTGAAGCTGTGCCCGGCGATGTATCTGAGCAGCCAGGCGATGGACGCGTAGGCGACGGCGAAGGACACCAGCGTGCCGACGGCGACGGACGGCACGGACACGCCGCCGCCGACGGCGTCCTTGAGCTCGTAGAGTCCGGCGCCGGTCAGCGCCGGGATGGACAGGAAGAACGACAGCCGGGTGGCCGCGACCCGGTCGAGGTCGCGGATCAGCCCGGTGGAGATGGTGGCGCCGGAACGGGAGAACCCGGGGAACAGCAGAGCGAGGATCTGCGACGATCCGACGACCATGGCGTCGGAGAGGGATATGTCGTCCTCGCCCCGTTTGTGACGTCCGAAGCCGTCGGCGAACCACATCAGCGCGCTGCCGGCGAGCAGCGAGCCGGCGACGACCCACAGTGACGCCAGTGGCCCGTCGATCAGCGGTTTGGCGGCGAGCCCCACGAGGACGACGGGGATGGTCGCGTAGATCACCCACCAGGTGAAGGTGTAGTCCGGGTTCTGCCGGGCTCGCGGGCTGGCCAGGCCGCGAGCCCAGGCGGTGGCGAAACGACGGATGTCGGCGAAGAAGTACACCAGGACGGCCGCGATCGCGCCGACCTGGATGATCGCGGTGAAGCCGACCACGGACGTGTCGTCGACGGGTATCCCCATCAGCCCTTCGGTGATCTTCAGATGTCCGGTCGAGGAGATCGGGAGGAACTCCGTGACTCCCTCGACGACACCGAGGACGGCGGCCTGCCCGACACTGATCACGCTCACGTGGTCGAAATCCTTGATGATCCAGGTGCGGCGGCATGCCCGCACGACCGAGTTGCTGGCGGTCACACGGTATGAGCTCCGCCTCGTCGCTCGTCACCTGGGCTGGTCCGCATGTGACGAGCGACAACGATAGGGCGTCGCGCATGTGAGGAGCATGTGAACGCGGGCCGCTCCGCCGCGAGGGTGGGCTGCGAGCGTGGGACGCGGGAGTGGGACGCGAGCATGGGACGCGAGCATGGGACGCGAGCATGGG
>NZ_CEVIVC010000013.1:47145-60471 GCF_982290645.1 Protofrankia sp. CiP1_Cm_nod4 | reverse complement strand
ACGCGGGAATGGGCCGCGGGAGTGAGCGCCGCGGGAGTGGGCATCGCCAGCTTGGCGATGCTCGGAGAGGGAAGCCGCTGGTCACCGGCCTCGGAGTTCGGTCCCGTGTTGGGCCGGCGACGTTCGGCTCACATCGTCTCCACATGGTGGGGCGCCTATCGTGCGGTCATGCGGGTGCTGGTGGTGGAGGACGAGACGCGGACCGCCGCGCTGCTGCGCCGGGGCCTCGTGGAGGAGGGGTTCGCCGTCGACGTCGTCTCGGACGGTGTCGACGCGGTGTGGCAGGCCTGCGAGGTGGCCTACGACGTGATCGTCCTGGATCTGATGCTGCCGGGGATCGACGGGTTCGAGGTGTGCCGGCGCCTGCGGGCGGCCGGCCGCTGGGCGCCGGTGCTGATGCTGACCGCCCGCGGCGAGGTCGCCGACCGGATTCGCGGCCTGAACATCGGCGCGGACGACTACCTGCCGAAACCGTTCAGTTTCGGGGAGCTGTTCGCCCGGTTGCGGGCGCTGATGCGGCGCGGGGCGGTGGCACGGCCGGCCGTCCTGGAGGTCGGCGGTCTGCGGCTGGATCCGGCCACGCGGACGGCGAGCCGGGACGAGGCGCCGCTGGATCTCTCACCGAAGGAGTTCGCGCTGCTGGAGTACCTGATGCGTCACCCGGGCGATGTCCTGACCCGGACCACGATCATGGAGCACGTGTGGGACTTCGCCTCTGACGCCACCTCCAACGTGGTCGACCAGTACGTCGCCTACCTGCGTCGCAAGATCGACAAGCCGTTCGGGGTGTCCCAGGTGGAGACGGTGCGCGGGGTCGGCTACCGGCTGCGGGCCGGCACCGGCCAACGGCCGGGCTGAGGCGTCGACATGCCCCTGCGGGTCCGGCTCGCGGCCGTGTTCGCGCTCGGGACGGTGTTCGTGCTCGCTGGCGTGGGGGTGCTGTTCTACCTACAGCTCCGCTCCAGTCTCCGGACCTCCCTGGACGCCGGGCTGGCCGCCCGCTCGGAAGGGCTGCGGGCGCGGCTGACCGGAGCCGACGTGCCGCTGGACGCGACGCTGGCCTCCGCCGGCCCGCTCGGCCAGCTGATCGGTGCCGATGGCCGGGTGCTCGCGGCGTCCCCACCGGCCGGGACACGGCCGCTGGTCGGCGGGGACGTCCTCGCGTCGGCCCGGTCCGGGCCGGTGCTGGTCACCGTGCGTGTCGGCGAGGAGAGTACACGGGTACGCGCCGAACCACTGACGCTCACCCCTGGCCGGCGGGTGGTGCTCCTGGTCGGCTCCCCGACGAGGATCATCGATGCCGCCGAGGACCGGGTCCGCAACGTGATGGTCCTCGCGAGCGTGCCGATGGTCGCGGTGTCCGCGCTCGCCGCGCGGCTCCTGTCCGGGGCGGCGTTGCGGCCGGTGGAACGGATGCGCCGCCAGGCCGCCGCGATGGGGGTCGCCGACACGGGCGGACGCCTCGAGGTCCCGCCGACCCGGGACGAGATCGCCGCGCTCGCCGACACCATGAACGACCTGCTGGACCGGCTGCACGCCGCACGCGCCCGGGACCGCGCCTTCGTCGCCGACGCGGGCCACGAGTTACGCACCCCCCTGACGATCCTGAAAGCCGAGCTGGAGCTCGCGTTACGGCCCGGACGGAGCATGGGCGAGCTCACCGAGGCGGTGTCCGGCGCGGCGGGCGAGACCGATCGCCTCATCCGGCTGGCCGAGGCGCTGCTCGCTCTCGCCCGCTTCGACACCGATCCCGGCCAGCTCGTCCACCGGGAGCGGGTCTGCGTGGCGGACCTGCTCCGCCACGCCGTCCGCGCGGCCACACCCGCGGCGCGCATGAAGGGAGCACGTCTGCGGCTCACGGTCGAAAGGCCGTTGCTGGCGGACGTGGACCCCGACCGGGTGCGCCAGGCCGTCGACAACCTGCTCGGTAACGCCGTCCGGCACGCGCCTCCCGAGACCGAGATCGAGGTCAGCGCCACGCTGTCACCAGAGGAGACCGTCACCGGGACCGGTCCGGCCGCTGTCCTGCTCCGGGTCCGTGACCACGGCCCGGGGTTTCCACCTGTCTTCCTGCCCCGCGCCTTCGACCGGTTCAGCCGTGCCGACGCCGCCCGGACGCGCGGCGAGGGCGGCGCTGGTCTCGGGCTCGCCATCGTCGCCGCGATCGCGGCGGCCCACGGCGGACGGGCCACCGCGGCCAACCACCCGGACGGCGGCGCGCTCGTCACCCTCGTCCTTGCCATCGATCGGCCCCTGGCCGGCTGGGACGAAACCTCGAGCGACGGACGTCCGACGCCCCCGTGTTCCGAGCTGTCAGACAGACAGGGATAACAATGGCAAAACCGGAAATCTTCACCGAAGTCGATGTCGCCGGTGGCGGCCGGCAGGTGATGAAGAAGCTACCGGAGATCACCCTGGCCTTCTGGGTCATGAAGATTGCCGCGACGACCCTCGGGGAGACCGCGGGTGACCTGTTCGCGCAGACCCTCGGGCTCGGGTACTTCCTGACGACGACAGTACTTTTTCTGATCTTCGTAATCACCCTTGTCGTGCAGCTCAGGTCCAGGCGTTACAATCCGTTCTTCTACTGGACGGTCATTCTTTCCACCAGTACGGCCGGCACCACGATGTCCGACTTCATGAACCGTGACGCCAGCACGAAGTACCTGGCCAAAGGGGCCAGTTCGCTGGGTTGGGGGCCGCAGGGCCTGGGGCTGGGATACCCCGTCGGCGCGGCGATCCTGGTCTCGTTGCTGGTCGCCATCTTCATAGTGTGGAAGATCACCGGACTGACGTTTTCAATTCGCGACATCGACACCTTCCGGGGAGAGGTCCTGTTCTGGTCGGCCATCCTTGTCTCGAACACTCTCGGGACCTCCATGGGAGACTTCCTGTCCGACAGTTCAGGGCTCGGTTATGCCGACAGCGTCCTGCTCATCGTCGGGCTGCTCGGTCTGCTGCTCGCCCTCAGACCTGCGTCCGCGGTATCGAACGTGACGCTGTTCTGGCTTGCCTTCGTGCTTACCCGCCCCCTCGGCGCCACCGCCGGTGACTTCCTCACCAAGCCGCTCGCCAAGGGCGGCCTCGACCTCGGGACTCCCGGGTCGTCGGCAGTCCTGCTCGCGGTCCTGTTCGGCCTCATGGCCCACGCCCACGTCCAGGAACGACGCAACGTCGTCGGATCCAGCTCCAGCACCGTCGTGGCGAATGTCCCCTGACGGCTGGACCCGCCATCACGGGTGGCCGACGACGGGTCCTGGACAGGACGGCCTCCGGCAGGGCGGCCCTCGGCCCGCTGGGCAGGTTCCGGGCGACAGCCACGAAAGCCGGCGTGACACTGGCGAGGTGACGTTGACACGGAGGGCCGGCACACCAGCTCGTCCGGTTTCCTGCCGTGGGCCGGCGGGGTGGCCGAGGCGACCGGCATCCATCCCGGTCGCGCTGACGGCAGCGCTCGTTTACGTCGTCTTTCTCGGCGGGTGCGGCAGTGGCGCACCCGCCGCGGGCGGCCGGCGGGCGCCGGGCCGTGCCGCGAGTACCGCCGCCGGCCCAGTGGGTGGACCGCTGTCGGCGGCGGGCCCGGCCGCTGGCGGGCTCGACGTCCACGCCGAGAACGCCAGGCCCGGCAGCGACTGCGGTCTTGCCCGGCTCGGCTACAACCACGCGGTGGAGGGCTGGCTCGACCGCGCCAGCGTCCGGCCCGGGGACGGCGTCCGCCTGTTCGCCTCCACGACCGCCGCCTCGTTCAGGGCCTCGGTGTTCCGGATCGGCTGGTACGGCGGCCGGACCTGCCGTCTGGTGGCCGAGGCCGGGCCTTTCCCCGGCCGGGTGCAGGCTGCCGCCTCCCGTGACCCGAAGACCAACACGGTCACCACCTCCTGGCAGCCGACCACCACGTTCGACACGGGCGGCTGGCCGCCCGGCGCCTATCTGATCCGGCTGGACGACGCCGACGGGTTCCAGACGTATGTTCCGTTGACGGTCCGCAGCCCGACGACCGCCGGGCGGCTGGTGATGCTGAGCGCGGTCACCACCTGGCAGGCGTACAACGCCTGGGGCGGCTACAGCCTCTATCACGGCCCGAAGGGCTTTGACGACCGGGCCCGGGTCGTCTCGTTCGACCGGCCGTACGACTACGGTGACGGCGCGGCGGACTTCACCGGCAACGAGGCCCCCGTCATCATTCTCGCGGAAAAGCTCGGCCTGCCCGTCGCGTATGCCACCGACATCGACCTGCATGCCGATCCGCGGCTGTTGGACGGCGCGCACGCGGTCATCTCCATGGGGCACGACGAGTACTACTCGCCCGCGATGCGGGACGCGTTGACACGGGCCCGCGACCGCGGGGTGAACCTCGCCTTTCTGGGGGCGAACGCGGTGTATCGCCGTATCCGGCTCGGGCCGACCGCTACCGGGCCCGACCGGCTGGAGACCGCCTACAAGGTCGCCACCGAGGATCCGCTCTACGGTGTGAACGACCCCGCCGTGACCGCGAACTGGCCCGCCCCACCGGCGGCCGCTCCGGAGAGCGCGCTCACCGGCGGTATGTACCAGTGCAATCCGGTGCACGCAGACCTGGTCGTCCAGAATCCCGCGCACTGGTTGTTCGCCGGCACGGGGGTGACCGCCGGTACCCGGATACCGGGAATGGTCGGGTCCGAGTACGACCGGGTCGACTTTTCATATCCGACACCATCGCGGATCGAGGTGCTCGCTCATTCCCCGGTCGTCTGCCACGGCCGGCCCGACCACGCCGACATCAGCTACTACACGGCCGACTCGGGCGCGGGGGTGTTCGACTCGGGGACCAGCGCGTGGGTGTGCGCGGTGACCGACGTGTGCGGCCCCGGGGCGACCGGCCCGGCGGTGCGGGACTTCGCGACCACCGTCACAACCACGTTGTTGACGACGTTCGCGCAGGGCCCGGCCGGGCGGTTGCACCCGGGCGGACGTTCCGTGCCGGCTGACGACGCCGGCTCGCCCGGCCCGCACACGGGCAACGAGCGTTAGGCCCGGCCCGCACACGGGCAACGAGCGTCAGGGGCCTGTCTGACGGGTGTTGGTCGATACGGGCGGTGATACCGGCGTCGGCGGGGAGCGCGCCGAACTGTCCGGCCGGTCAGGGTGGTGTCAGGAGGTATCCGACGAGGGCGCGTTTGATCTCGTTGGAGGCCTCGGGCCGGGCGGACGCCGGGGCTTCGGCCAGGCGGCCACCGACACTGGCCGGCTGGACATCGTGGTCAACAACGCCGGCCTGGCGGCGGGCTTCGGAACTGGCTTCATGATCTTCCAGAAACGGTCGGCTCGCCGACGGGCTGGGCTCCGGCGGTGGTCACCGTGCACCGCCGGCCGGACCTGTCGAGGAGAACGGCTCCGAGCTCGTGTTCGAGCTGTCGGATCTGGGCGCTGACTCCGGATTGGCTGATGTACACCCGCTCGGCCGCCCGGGTGAAGTTCGCCTCCTCGGCGACCGCGACGAAGTACTCCAGCTGCCCGAGTTGCATATCCGGAGATGCCAGCTCCGAGCAGTAACAGATGTTGGACTGCTGGCGCTGGTTCGTGTTCACTGAAAGTGAGCACTTCCGATCTCGCATTGATCCGCACTCGCATCGAAGGGAACCGCTTATGTCCGCCAAAGAGAAGGCGCAGAAGCCGGAAGACCTTACGCGTCTTTTTGTGGAGCGCGCCAACGAAGGGGACGCCGCGGGCATTGCGGCTCTCTACGAGGAGAATGCGGTCATGGCCTACCCGCCCGGCAGCCGGACGGTCGGCCGAGCCGCCATCCAGGACCTGTGGGAGAAGATCCTGGTCAACGTGCCCCGCTTCGAGCTGGAGCCGCCGCTGCCGACCCTCATAACTGGCGACATCGCGCTCACATCCACCCTGGCCAGGGACGGCGCGGGCGCCCGCGCCCAGGTGGCCCGCAGGCAGCCCGACGGCAGCTGGCTCCGTCTGCTCGACCAGCCCGAGTTCGTCACACCGGCTCCATAGCGCGGAAGAACATGTTCGTTGCGGGCGGCTCACCGTCGGAGCCGGGCTCGGCCCGCCGTCGCGTCACCGCGAGTTGTGTCGCGGGGTTTCTGTCAGGCCGGCCCGTATCCGCTGGGCCGGCGCCCGGGCGGCCGGCTTGACCGTTCCCGCTTCCCCCGCGGGCCGCGCTGGGCCTGGAAGAGCCCACCGGCCGACAAACGGGGCGTTGGGAAACTGGTTGTCGTTACCGCGGCGAGATGAGTTACTGGTGCTGGTTTCCGACCGGGTGAGGTACGTGTCGGTGAAACATGCGGTGACGGAAGGACGATGGTGAGCGACGATCGTGACGAGTTCGCCTTCCTCGCCGAGGACGCGGCGGAGGTAGGCGCCCCGGCCGGCCTGCCAGCGGTACGCCGGGTTGGCGCCACGACCGCGGCCGGTGCGGTCAGCGCGCTGCTCTGGGGTGACGCTCCGGACCTCACGCTGCTGCACGGCGGCGGCCTGAACGCCCACACCTGGGATGCGACGCTCCTGGCGCTCGGCCGGCCGGCCCTCGCGGTGGACCTGCCGGGCCATGGCGACTCGGCATGGCGCGACGACTTCGACTATGCCCCGCGTCCGAACGCGCGGGCCGTGGCCGCCGTCCTCGACGCCGTCGCGCCGGGGGCACGGCAGACCGTTGTCGGCCAGTCGCTGGGAGGCGTCACCGCGATCGCCCTGGCCGAGTCGCGTCCGGATCTGGTCGAACGCCTGGTCATCGTGGATGTCAGTCCTGGTCTGCGCGCCGAGGACGCCACCCAGGTGAGGGACTTCCTCGCCGGGCCGCAGGTGTTCGGCTCCCGCGAGGAGATCGTGGAGAAGGCCCTCGCCGCCGGGATCGGGTTCTCGCGGCGGGCGCTCGCCAGAGGCGTCGTGCTCAACACCCGGGTGCGTGACGACGGCACGGTCGTGTTCAAGCACCACCTCGCCAGCCCTCCTCCCGACGCGCGGCTGAACGTCGACTTCCGCGACCTGTGGCCGGCGCTGGAGGCCACAGCCGTCCCGGTGCTCCTGGTCCACGGCACGCACGGGTTCCTCACACCGGAGACGGTCGGCGAGTTCCGCTCCCGCGTCCCACGGGCCGAGATCGTCGAGATCGAGGCGGGCCACAACATCCAGGAGCATCAGCCGGCCGCGCTCGCCGCCGCGCTCTCCGGCTTCCTGGCCGAGTCATGAGCGCCGGCCTCCGCCAGGCCACGGAGTGGATCAGGCTCGTCCCGGCGGGCCGTCGCGCCCGCGCTGCCCGAGCCGACGCTGACCAGACCAGACCAGACCAGACCAGCCCAGCCCAGACCAGCCCTGGCGGAGTGACAGGCGAGATCTGACGCGGGGCACGGGCCGCTGCCGGCGGCAGGTGGTGCACCTGATGCGGCCCGACACGGACCTGCCGGCCCGCCCGGCCGCATGCCCTCGGTGTTCCGCTGCCCTGGCAGGGATGATTCCGTAGCCGGGCCGTCCCGAGCCGGGAATGTATGTCGTTTCCGTGTCATCCGGTAAAAATGATGATTTTGCCGGTTCGGGTCGCCGTGTTTTACGGGTCGCTCGCGGGGTAGGGACGTCTGGGTATTGATGTCATTGAGGCGCTAATAATCCAGAGGGAGCGACAAATGGCGACGCAGGCCCCTGAGCGGACCCTCGGCGCGATCGCGAAAGGCGATTCCCCGGTGCTTGAAGAGCTCGTTCAGATGCATCTGGACACTTTGGAGAGGTCCGGTCTCGACGAACGTACCTACCACCTTGTCCGGCTGGCCGCGCTCATCGCCATGGACTCGGCGCCCGTCTCCTATCTGATGAACCTCGCCGTTGCCCGGGACGCCGGGCTGACCGCCGCCGACGCCCAGGGTGTGTGCACCGCCATCGCGCCGATCGTCGGGAGCGCCAGGGTCGTGTCGGCGGCTGGCAGCGTGCTGCGCGCGTTGGGATTCGAGGAGGCTCTTCCGGCGAACTGAGGGGACTGAGGGCTGTCCCGTCAGTCGGCTACGGCCCCCGATGCCGGCGGCGGATCTCCCTGATGGCTAGCGGTCCCGAACGACGCAACATGCGAACGACGCAACATGTAGGTGGCTTTCGTCGCCACAGCAGCGGTTTCCACCTACGGCCGACGGGTATCGACCGCGGCCGTAGGTGGTTTCCGTCGTTATGGCAGCGGTTTTTTCCCTGCGGTGGGGCGGTCTGCGCGTTCAGTCAGGCCCCTGGCGCGGGGGGTGGCTGGTGAGGCGGGAGGCCGCCCCGCCCGGAGTCCGTCGCGGCCGCTCCGGGGCAGCGTGGCCGAGCCTCCGCCGGGCGGGTGAGCGGGGCGCCCGCCTGTCCGGGACGGTCCCGGGTTCGGGACGGTCCCGGGGTGGCGGCCGTGCCGGTCGTGGGTTGTGGGGGCGGCCGTCGGTGTCAGGAAGCCGTCGGCGTGGAGAGTAACCGGCACTGGAGAGCAGTCCGCGCTGAGGGGCGGCTGGTTTCGGAGAGTAGTCGGGGCTGGCGAGCTGTTGGTATCAAAAAGTAGCGAGAGAATCGGGTTTCGTCGTCGATGGCCTGGTGGGGCGAGTCGTCAGATGGCTTTGAGTAATTTTATGGGTGCGCTGTGTCGAGTATTCCCTCGGCGTGCGCCCGGCTGGTCGATGATCGTTGATCGCCCGTAAATACCCCTTGCATTGTGTATGCATTATGCCTAGTCTTCCGGACGTAACGAAGGTCACACATCGGGTCTGACCTGTACATCGGCTGCCAGCCGGCACCAGAACGTGGAGAAGCGGTTGTCACCCGATCGTGTTGTCGGACTCGCCACGGCCAGGTCGGCGCATGCCGACGGCCGTGGTCCTGGCGTCATCGATGGCTCGCCCATCGCGCCGCGGTGCCCCTGGGGGGAGGAGGTGCCTGATGTGCTGGATGGCCGATGCGCAAGCAGTGCCCGTCCACACGCTGCTGGACTCGACGGATCCCGACCCGGTCCCGGTCTGGTCGGATGCGTGGCGTCGCCCTTGCCGTGCTGTCCGTCCCCGGCTTTGAGCCGGTACGTGACAGGACGCGGTCACGGTGGGGCACGATCACGCCCGGCGACGGGACGGCCGTGGTCGCGAGGCCCGGGCCGGCGGCCGCGGACCGTCCGCCACAGCGAACCGCATGCGTGACCGGCGTTCTCACCGCGGCCGTCCGCGGGTGACCACCCGCTTCCGGCGGGCAGGACGCGAAATCCCGAACATCGACTGATCACCGGCCGTACGTCCAGCCGTGCGTCCGGGCAGCCCGGTTATTCACCGACAGCTCGCTACAGAGCCGTGGCGATCTGTATGTCATAGCGATCCGTGCCGTTATCGAACCGTGCCGTAGTGAGATACCGGCACTCATCCGAAGACGACGCCGGGGGCCTGTCGCCGGCGTCGTCGACCACCAGAAAGGTGAGCCGCAGAAATGCCGACGACTCATAGCGTGAGTATTGGAGAACCCACCGGCAGATCCCGCTGGTCCGCCGGCCGTATGCGTTTACGTGTCCTGCTGGTCGCCTGCGTCGCGCTGGCCACGGCTGCCACCGCCTGCGGCAGCTCGTCCTCGGACGAGAACCCCGCACCGTCCGGCGGCTCCTCGCCGGTGGCCGCGGGCGGCGAGGTCGAGAGGGCCAACGCCTTCATCAAGCCCTACCTCACGCCGCCGACGAAGATCTCCATCACCGCGCCGCTGAACTCCACGCCGGAGCCGGGCAAGACCCTGGTGTACCTGCAGTGCGAGCAGCCGCAGTGCCAGGTGGTGGGTACCGGCGTGCAGGCCGCCGCGGAGGCCGCGGGCTGGCAGTTCAGGAGCATCCCCTTCCAGTCGACGAACCCGTCCACGCTGACCGCCGGCCTCACGCAGGCGTTGCGCTACAACCCCGTCGCCGTGTCCATCGTTGCCGCGCCGTACGCCCTCTGGTCGGGAAGCGTCCCGCAGTACCAGCAGGCCGGTGTCCCGATCATTCCGGTGTTCGTCGGGCCGGCGGAAATCAGCTCGACGGTCATTGCCAATGTCGCGAACTCTGACTACGCGGCTCTGCAGGGCCAGCTCCTGTCGGCCTGGCTCATCGCGGATTCGGGCGCCAAGGGGAAGGTGCTGTCGGTGAGCATCCCCGACTATCCGTACCTCGGGGCGGTGTCGACCGGTTTCGAGGCGGCCATCGCCAAGGACTGCCCCGGATGTGAAGTGACCAAGATCAAGGTTGGTATTCCGGACGTGGGCAACGGTGCGATCAACAGCACCATCGTCTCGGCGCTGCGCAAGGATCCTGCCATCAAGTACGTCGTCGTCTCGAACTCGGCGTTCGTGCAGCCGCTGCCCGCCGCGCTGAGCGCCGCCGGCCTGAGCGGCAAGGTCAAGATCGCGGGCTGCTGTGGCTCCAGGGCACAGGAGGAAGGACTGAAGACCGGGCAGTTCGCGGCGGTCACCGGTACCGGCGGCCGCTACGCCGGCTGGCTCGTCGTCGACGCGGCGATCCGTCACGCCCAGGGCCTGTCGATCCCCGAGAACGAAGGACTCTCCTCGGTCGGGCTGCTGACAAAGGACAGCCTGGTCGAGCCGAGCGACAGCTATGACCAGCCGACGGACTACGCGGACCAGTTCAAGGCCCTGTGGAAGCTTCGGTGAGTGCTCGGCCTGAGTCCGTCGCGGATCGCGAGCCGTCTGCGCTCGCGGTCCGCGGCGTCTCCAAGACGTTCTTCGGCAATCCGGCCCTGTCCGGCGTCGACATCGACGTGGCCGCCGGCGAGGTCCACGCGCTGCTGGGCGAGAACGGTTCGGGCAAGTCCACGATCATCAAGATCCTGGCGGGGTACCACCGGCCCGATCCGGGCGGTGAGGTCCTCGTTGCCGGCCGTGCCCTGGAGCCGGGCTCACCGGACTCCGCGTACGCCCTCGGCTGCCGGTTCGTCCACCAGGACCTGGGCCTGATCGACTCCCGTTCGATCGCCGACAACCTCGCGCTGGTCGCCGGGTTCCCGCTGAAGTGGGGCACCGTCCGGGACGGGGAGCTGCGGCGTACAGCGCGCCGGGACCTCGCCCGCGTCGGGCTGGATCTCGACCCGGATCTTCTGGTCGGGACGCTCTCGCCCGCCGAGCGCACGGGTGTCGCGGTGGCCCGCGCGCTCCGGGAGGACGCGTCCGCGCCGCCGGTGTCGCTGCTGGTGCTCGACGAGCCCACCGCCACTCTGCCCGACGCGGAGGTGCAGCATCTGCTGGCGATGGTGCGCACGGTGGCGAACCGCGGAGTCGGGGTTCTCTACGTGACGCACCGGCTGGAAGAGGTCTTCCAGGTGGCCACGACGATCACCGTGCTCCGCGACGGCCACCGGGTGGCCCGGGTCCCGGTCGCCTCGGTGAGCCGGGCGGAGCTGATCTCCCTGCTCGTCGGCACGGAGTTCGAGGACGTCCACCGGGTGTCGGCCGAACTGCCGGTGGAGCACGACGAGCCGCTGCTGGTCGCCGACGCGGTCTCGGCCGGCCCGATCGACCGGATCTCGCTGGAGATACGGGCGGGTGACGTCGTCGGGGTCGCCGGGATCACCGGCTCCGGACGGGAGAGCCTGCTGTCGGTCCTGTTCGGGGCCCATCCCAGACAGGCCGGCACGGTCCGCGTCGGGCAGACGGCCCTGCCGCCGTCACGGCCTGATCTGGCGATGAGGGCCGGCGTCGCGTTCCTCCCCCCGGACCGCAAGACACAGGGCGGCTTCCTCGACCTGGGCGTGCGGGAGAACATGACGATCAGTGACCTCGCGCCGTTCTGGCGTCGCCTGCGGCTGTCGCGGCGCCAGGAGAAGAGCGAGGTGACGGGCTGGATCGAGCGTCTGAGCGTCAGGCCGGCGGCGGCCGAGGCGCCGTTGTCCTCCCTCAGCGGCGGCAACCAGCAGAAGGTCCTGTTCGCGAAGTGGCTACGCCGTACGCCGAAGGTGTTCCTGCTGGACGAGCCGACGCAGGGCGTGGACATCGGCGCCAAGGCCGACCTGCACCTGGAGATCCTGGAGGCCGCGAGAGCCGGCGCCGGCGTCGTCGTCAGCTCGTCGGACACCGACGAGCTCGCGGCGTTGTGCCACCGGGTGCTGGTCCTGCGCGAAGGGCGGATCGCGGCCTCCCTGGCCGGCAGCGCCGTCACGGCGGCGGCAATTTCACACGCGTGCCTCGGCGCAGACCTCGGGGCGGGCCTCGGAGCGAACGATGGGGGGATTTCATGAGCGCGACAGACAGGCGCAGGTTCAGCTTCGGTCTGCAGAACTACAGCGGGCTCTACCTGTGGGCGACGTTCATCATCGTGTTCGGGATCTGGAAACCGGACCTCTTCCTGACCAGTGCCACGTTGCACTCGGTGGCCGCCGCTCAGGCGGTGTCGGCGATGCTGGCCCTCGGCCTGCTCATCCCGCTCACCGCCGGCGTGTACGACCTGTCGATCGGCGCGGTGACCAACCTGTCGACGGTGCTCGTGGTCGACCTGCAGACCGTGCACCACGTGGGCATGGGCCCGGCGATTCTCGTGGCGGTCGTCACGTCGGCCGCGATCGGGACGCTGTCCGGGTTCATCGTCGTCAAACTGAAGGTCAACTCCTTCGTCACCACGCTCGGCATGGCGACCGTCGTCGCCGCCGTTCAGACGATCATTTCGGGAGGAACCCAGCCGTTCCCGCCGGTCAGTTCGGCGTGGACCGGTTTCACCCAGCACACCGTGCTCGGTTTCCAGATCATCGTCCTCTACATGCTCGTGCTCGCGTTCATCGTCTGGTGGCTGCTCGACCACACGCCGGTGGGCCGCTACCTGTACGCCATCGGGGGCAGTTCGGAAGCCGCGCGGCTGACCGGGATCAGCGTGGGCCGCTGGACGTGGCTGTCGCTGATAGCGTCCTCCACCATCGCCGGGGCCGCCGGGATCTTCTATGCGTCCCTGTCCGGGCCGTCCCTGACCTTCGGCCAGGCGCTGCTGCTGCCGGCGTTCGCCGCGGTCTTCCTCGGCTCGACGCAGCTGCGGCCCGGCCGGTTCAACGTCTGGGGCACGCTGCTGGCCGTCTACGTGCTCGCCACCGGCGTGCAGGGCCTGCAGTTCGTCACCGGGGTCCAGTGGCTCAACGACATGTTCAACGGTGTCGCTCTGCTCGCCGCGGTGTCCTTCGCCGTCTGGCGGCAGGGGACGAAGGGCCGGCGCCGTGAGCGGGCGGCAGCCGCCGACGACACACCGGCCGAACAGCCCGCCGAGGCTGCGGACGTCAGACAGCCGGTCAGGTCCTGACGCTCAGGCGCCGCAACGGCCAGGCGGTCGTGGGGGCGGCCAGATGCCATGGCCGCCTGGTGCCGGGGCCGCCTGGTGCCGGGACCGCC
>NZ_CEVIVC010000013.1:40782-46884 GCF_982290645.1 Protofrankia sp. CiP1_Cm_nod4 | reverse complement strand
TTGTGACGGGCGGAACCTGTGACGATCAGCAGTCGTGACGGTCGAAGGCCGCGCGATGACGAACATCGTCGCGCGGCCGGCGGCTCTGGTGGCCCCCGGCGCGGTGCGGGGCGCGTCAGGTGAGGTATCACCGGCCGGACCGGGAACAAAACCGTGATGAATGCCCGGTCCCCGCGCCGTCAGCCGGACCCGGTGCCCGCCGCGAGCAACGGGCAATGGCGTTGCCCAGTCATCATCCGGTCAGCTCGGCCACTGGGGCGCGCGTGCCGGCGGAGGAGATTTTTCTGATATTCGGGGACGGGTGCGGATCGTCAGTTCGAATCAGGTCGTCGTTGTGGAGTTTCATCGCCCTGTCGAACGCGAAGCGATTACGGGTGCGGATCGCCTCGATGATGTCGGAGTGCACGTTCAGGCTGTGCCGGAGCATCGGTTCGTGGCCGTCGACGAACGTCGCCCGGCTCAGCGTCGCCTCGAGCAGGGCAACCACGCTCTGGTGCATGCCGTCCAGCACCGGGATCCGCGCGGCGGTGACCAGCGCGCGGTGCATGCTCATGGCGCCCTCGACGTAGCCGCGCGCGTCCCGGGCCGAGGCCATGTGGTCATAGGCGTCCTGGATCGCGTCGACGTCACCGGCGGTCGCGCGGTCGAAGGCGACGGCGGCCAGGCCGGCCTCGAGGTGCATCCGGGCCTCGAACAGCTGGAGGGGATGGGTACCGGAGTCGTGGAACCACAGGTCCATCGCTCCCAGCCGGACCTGTGGGGGCAGGCTGGCGACGAAGATGCCGCCGCCGGTGCCCGGGCGTACGCCCACCAGGCCCCGGTTGCGCAGGATCCGCAGGGTCTCGTTCATGACTGTCGGACTGATGCCGAACCGTTCCATGAACTCGACGCGCCGACCGAGGTGCGCGCCGATCGGCAGCCGCGTCTCGAGGATCTCGCCCTCGATGTCAGCGGCTACCTGCTCGGCGCGCGATTTGCGAGCAACCGAACCGGGTCGTCGTCTGGCCACGGGAACCTCTCCTCGGAGGTGGCGATGTGCCGTTCGAGTAGGACGATGTAAAGGCCAGAATTATATACATGATATCCGATGTCGGGGAAGGTTGCGCGCGTCCACGGAGCGGGAATGAAGTGCCGTATCTGATGTGTGAACCGTTCCGTCCGCGTTGGGCGGGCCCGCTGGTGGGCCACGGGCATTCCGCCGGGAGACCGGGCCGCGATCGTGGCGGGGCGTTCGCGTCCCGCGCATGATTCCCGTGGCATCCTCACGGCTGGTCGCTTCCCGGCCACGGTCACGCGTGGGCCCGCCCCCTGCGCCCGACCGGGCTGGCCGCACCGTGAACCGCTCCGCCCGCTCCGTCTGTCCCGTCCCCTCCGTCTGTCCCCTCCGTCTGTCCCGTCCGCTCCGTCTGTCCTGTCCGCCGCGTCCGTGCCGTCGGCCGGCGTCCGTGGGGACGTCTGCCGGGAGATTCATCGGGACGGCCGCCGGGGTGGCCGCGGAACATCTGTCCGGAATGTCCGCAGGACGTTCGAGATGTCCGACGGACAGCTGGCGGACAGACCGTCGTTGCGCGACGAAAAGCCTTTTAGGATGATCATCCAACGGTGGGACGCAGTGCGGTCACGATCGGCGGTAATGATCATGATGAATGTGTACCTTCTCGACGGTTTCCGGCTCGTCCGGAAGGACGTGGTGGTCAACCTCCCGGTGAGCGCGCGGCACTGCGGGAACCGGAAGCGGCACTGCGGGAACCGGAAGACGCCGGCCCGGCCGACGGCGGACGGGAGAAATAGGCAGACGGGGGAAATAGGCGGACGAGAGAGGGGGAGCAGGCGGACGGGGCGGGCAACGGCTGCCGCGGCGAATTCCCCGGCCGGCCCGCTGTAACGGGACCGCGGCCGGCGGGTCGGCCCACGAACCCTATTACCCAGGGTATTCGGCACGTTTCTGGTGACTTTCCGGATTTCATCGGTGCAGGCGTATGGCCCGAAAAATCCACCACCCGGCGGGCGTCCGGGAAGTGGGTGCCGCTGGTGCGTTTCCGGGTGCGGCATCATACTTGTGGGCACCGGGGCCGCCGGCCGGATGGCGGGACCGTCGGACGCCAGGAGGAAACGAGGAAATCATGGCTGCCATCGATCTCGACAAAGTGCTGGACAAGGCGTGGGCGGACAGGGAGCTGCCGGAGATCCTGGCCGCCCCGGTGTCGGCTCTGAAAGGGGTTTCCGACCGTGACGGCGAGCTGCTGCGAGAGGCATTCAACATCAAAACAGTGGCCGATCTGGCCAGTCTGAAGTATTTTCGCTGGGCTTCGGCGCTCGCCGCGCTGAACGTCCCGGCCAAGTAGGCCGGGCCCGGGGCTACGAATCCAGGCGGCCGGCCGGGTGGCCCGCCGGCCGGAGGTAATCCCGCACGGCCGTTGTGCCCCGGACCGTCTCAGGGGGCAATGCCCGTGCCCGGCCGCGCCATGTCGGCCGCCTCGTCAGCCCGTAATCCCTGTCACCCTCTTCGTGAAAGCCGTGCCCGGCCGTATGCCGTGCTCATCCACGCCGTCCCGGCGGCCACCCGGGCGGGACGGTGTGCCGCCGGCTGCCGGCCGCGCGTCCCGCGCCGTTCTCCTGATGTCCCTCGGCTCTCCCGAGGCCCCTCGTCCGTCGCGGAGCGAGGGTGGAGCAAATGGATCAGCGAAAAATTTCCGCTATCTCCGGTAGTGTCACGAATATTTTCGTCGTCGGGAATCTTCCGCTCTGCCGCGCGGCCCGCCGGTGACCGCGGCCGGGCCGGTCCGCCACGTTTGCCGATGCTCTTGTGACGAGGGTTACGTGTTGATGGTCACGGCCGCGGGATCATGTGCCGAACAACACGATCAGGCACCGGGCGGACGGATGATGAATGCAGCCGGATGCCCTCGTGGCCAATGATCCGGACACCTCTGCGTGTGGCGTGGCCGCGCCGTAGACTCCGGCTCGTTTGGCCGCGTTGTGTCGCGCTTCCTCAACAGGCCGAACATCGCCAACAGGTCGAACATCGCCCTTCGGGGTGACGCACGGTCGACCGGTAGGCCGCCTGGCGACTACGGGATGTGGTTATGAACGAACCCTTACCCTCGACGCGACTCCGTATCCGATGGAAGGCACTGGCAGTGACCGTCACAGAGCCTCTCCGGAGAAACCAGCACGACCAGCGTCTACGTACCTGGCTGCTCCAGGGCCTGGCCGAGCGGTCGCGGCGGCACGCGGGGCCGCACACCCAGCCGTCGGTCGAGCATCGACGGCACTCGTGGTGGCGTGTGATGTGTCTCACGGGAGTGGACTACTTCTCCACCCTTGGCTACCAGCCCGGCATCGCCGCTCTCGCCGCCGGCAGCCTCAGCCCGGTCGCGACCCTGATCCTCGTGCTGCTCACCCTCTTCGGGGCCCTGCCCGTCTACCGCAAGGTGGCGTCGGCAAGCCCCCACGGCGAGGGATCCATCGCGATGCTGGAACACCTGCTGCCGTGGTGGTCGGGGAAGCTGCTCGTCCTGGTCCTGCTGGGCTTCGCCGCCACCGACTTTCTCATCACGATCACCCTGTCGGCTGCCGACGCCACCGCGCACCTCATCGAGAACCCGTACGCCCCGCACTTCCTGCACGGCCACAACCTGCTGGTCACGCTGGTGCTGCTCGCCCTGCTCGCCGCGGTGTTCCTCAAGGGCTTCACCGAGGCCCTCGGTATCGCGGTCGCCCTGGTCATGATCTATCTGGCGCTGAACCTCGTCGTCGTGCTGGCCGGTGTGGCCCAGGTGCTGCGCACCCCGCACGTCGTCGACGACTGGCGCGCACTGATGGTGGCCGAGCACCCGAACCCCCTGGTGATGATCGGGGTGGCGCTCATAGTGTTCCCCAAGCTCGCGCTGGGCCTTTCCGGTTTCGAGACCGGGGTGGCGGTGATGCCGCTCATCCGCGGGGACGCGTCCGACACCGAGGAGCGTCCCACCGGGCGGATCCGGGGAACCCGGCATCTGCTCACCACAGCGGCGTTGATTATGAGCGTTTTTCTGCTGGCCAGCAGCATGGTGACAACCCTGCTCATCCCGAAGGCGGAATTCGAGACGGGTGGTGCCGCCAACGGCCGCGCCCTGGCCTATCTCGCCCACGAACTGCTGGGCACCGTCTTCGGGACCTGCTACGACATCAGCACCATCGCGATCCTGTGGTTCGCCGGGGCGTCCGCGCTGGCGGGGCTGCTCAATCTGGTGCCCCGTTATCTGCCGCGTTACGGTATGGCCCCGCACTGGGCGCGTGCGGTCCGCCCGCTGGTCCTGGTGTTCACCGTGGTCGCGTTCGTCGTCACGGTGCTGTTCCGGGCCAGTGTCGACAAACAGGCCGGCGCCTACGCGACCGGTGTGCTCGTCCTCATCACGTCGGCGTCGCTGGCGGTGACGCTGGCTTCGGCGAAACGGCGTCGGCGCGTGTACACCGCCGGGTTCGCGACCATCTCGACCGTCTTCGTCTACACCACCATCGCGAATATCATCGAACGGCCGGACGGCCTGATCATCGGTTCGTTCTTCATTATGGCGATCATTGTCGTGTCGTTCGCGTCGCGCGGGATACGCGCGTTCGAGCTGCGTGTCACGGACGTCCGCCTGGACGACACCGCGACACGGTTCGTCACCGAGGCCGCCCGCGCCGGTGAGCTGCGGCTGATCGCCAATGAACCGGACCTGCGCGACGCCGCCGAGTACTCCGACAAGGAACAGCAGGAACGTCACGACCTGCATATCCCCGACGGGGATCCGCTGCTCTTCGTCGAGGTGACGGTGTCGGACGCGTCCGAGTTCGAAAGCGAGCTGGACGTCCGGGGCGAGGAGCGTCACGGCTACCGGATCCTGAAGCTGACGAGCACCTCGGTGCCGAACGCGATCGCGGCACTGCTGCTGTACCTGCGTGACTTCACCGGTGAGCGGCCGCACGTCTATTTCGAGTGGGGCGAGGGAAATCCGCTGCTCAACCTGTTGCGGTTCCTCTTCATCGGGGTCGGCGAGGTCGCGCCTGTCACCCGCGAGGTGCTGCGTGAAGCCGAGCCCGAACCGGCCCGGCGGCCCTTCGTCCACGTCGGCTGACGCCCGGGGCAGCCGGACCACGCCCGGCTGGCAGGGCCGGCCGGGCGGTCGCGCAGCCGGGCGGTCGCGGTCGGCCGGTGACGCTCAGGGGCAGCCGGTACGGCTGATCGTGGTCACTGCGTCCGGCGCAGGACGATGCGGTCGCGCACCCGCGGTGGCAGCCGGGCGACGGCGGCGGCGATGTGGGCGTCCCTGCCGACGAGATAGCGGGTACGGGGCCGCTGGGTGGTCAGCGCGTGCACGATCACCTTCGCGACCTCCGCCGGGGGGATCCCGGCGGCCTCGTTGCGCTTCGCGCCCGCGCGGGCGGCGGCGATCTGCCTGCCGTACAGCGTGTCGACGGCCGGGGGCAGCGTCGCGAACAGCCGGTCGGCGGATGCCGCCGCCGACCGCCAGATCGGTGTGGTGACCGCTCCGGGCTCGATGAGGACGACGTCGATTCCCCAGGGGGCGAGCTCGATGCGCAGCGTGCTGGTGAGCGCGGCCAGCGCGAACTTCGACGCGGTGTAGGCGCCGAGCAGCGGGGAGACGACCCGGTCGCCGATCGAGCCCACGTTGACGATCCGGCCGTGCCCGTCCCGCAGCAGGGGGAGCACCGCCTGGGTGACGGCGACCTGGCCGACGACGTTGACATCGAGCTGGCGGCGCAGCTCCGCCGGCGGAAGGAACTCCACCGGCGCGGCGACCGCGATACCCGCGTTGTTGACCAGGCCGGCAAGGCCTTCGGCCCCGACGGTACCGCGGATGGTGACAGCCGCCGCCGCCACCGCCTCCGGATCGGTGACATCGAGCTGGACGGGCACGACCCGCTCGCCGAGCTCGGTCTTCAGCGCGGTCGCGTCCTCCTCCCGGCGTACGCCCGCGATCACCTGTCTGCCCTGGCCGATCAGGTGACGCACGGTCGCCGCGCCGATCCCTGTCGACGCTCCGGTGACCACGACGGTCCCCGGGGATGTGGTCATCGGCGGTCCCTTCTGGATGCCTCGGGCGCGGACCCGCG
>NZ_CEVIVC010000013.1:33095-40365 GCF_982290645.1 Protofrankia sp. CiP1_Cm_nod4 | reverse complement strand
GCCGCGGCGAGCTCGTCCGCGGTGGGCAGCTCCTCGTCCTCGACCGCCGGGAGATCGGCGCCTGCCCGGCCCTGGATGAACGTGTCGTACTGCTCCTCGAGGGCGGTGACCAGCGCCGCCGCCTCACCGCCGTTCGCCAGCTGCCGGTCGATGTTGGTGCGGACGGCCGCCGACGCGGAGCGCAGCCCGTCCAGCGGGAGCATCAGGCCGGTCGCCTTCGACAGCGAGGTGAGCAGGCTCTCGGTGGCCGCCGGATAGTCGGTCTGCGACAGGTAGTGCGGGACGTGGGCGGCGAACCCCATCGCGTCGAGGCCGTCGCGTCCGCGCAGGTACTCGATGAGATGGCCGGCGCTGCCGGGTGCCTGGACCCGCCGTACCCACGGCTCGTACCCGATGATGAGGTCCCGGCGGGTGGCGTGCGCGGTGACGCCGCACGGGCGGGTGTGCGGAACGGCCATCGGGATCGCGTTGAGACCCACGGTCAGCCGGACGCCCAGGCGCTCGGCGAGAATGCCGACGGCGGCGATGAACCGCTTCCACTGCAGGTCGGGCTCTGGGCCGGACAGCAGCAGGAAAGGCGTCCCGGCGCTGTCATCGACGAGGTGCAGCCCGAGCAGGGGCTCGTCGTAGTGTTCCCAGTGATCCTCGGAGAAGATCATGAATGGCCGGCGGGAGCGGTAGTCGAGCAGCTGGTCGATGTCGAAGGTCGCGATGAGACGGTTGTCCAGGGTGGTCAGCAGATGGTCGCGGGCCAGCCGGATCGAGCCACCCGCATCGACGACACCGGTGAGAGCCTCCACCAGCACCGGCCTGCCGATTTCCGGCAGATCGTCGGCGACCTCATACAGCTCACGAGGGTCGAGCACTGGTCGGAGCCTCCTCACGGAAGTCTGTTGGCCGCTTCACCAAGGATGAAGCGACAACGGTACCGATCTGTTCCTGCCGTGTGACGTCCTCCGAAAACCTGGCGGAGCGCTTGCGGTAAGTATCGCAGCCGGGCCCGTCCGGGCGGGCGGGGCCACGGCGGGAGATCGCGGCCCCGCCCAGGGTGAGCTCCCGCTCCGCGTTGCGCGGTCCACTATGGCTACTCTCCGTACTGATCGACCAGATCCTGTCCTGCTCCGTGCTGCCTGGTCCGCACGCTGCCGCGCCGCACACTCCTGTGTCCCGTGTGCTGTGGTGGGCATGGGCGGTGGGCATGGGCGGCCCGGCACTCCCGCAGGACATGGCGGGGAAGGCATAGCGAAGACACGGCAAGGGAGGCCCTGTGCGTGACGCGCTGCCGGAGCTGGCCCGCTGGTGGGCGGCGGGGAAGCCGTTCGCGCTCGTCACCGTGGTCGGGACCGGTTCGTCCGCGCCGCTCCCGCCCGGTGCGGTGCTGGCCGTCGGCACCGGCGGGGAAGCGGTCGGCAGCGTCTCCGGCGGCTGCGTCGAGGGCGCGGTGTACGAGCTGGCGTGCCAGGTGCTCGCCACAGGTGAGCCGGCACTGGCCACGTACGGCCCGGACGGTGATAGCAGCCTGGACGGTGGCGACGCCCTGGGCAGCGGAGACGATCTGGGCAGCGGAGACGATCTGGGCAGCGGAGACGATCTGGACGGTGACGGCGACGGCGGTGGCGGTGGGCTGGGCGCGGGCGGAGGGCCGGGCGGTGACGACGTACTGGCGACCGGGCTGACCTGCGGCGGGACCATCAGCGTCTTCGTGCAGCGCATCGACCGTCACGGCGCGCCGGAGTTCGGCGACGTGGCGGCGGCGGTGGCCGCGGCCGAGCCGGTGGCGGTGGGTACCGTCATCGGCTCGGCCGCCGCGCCGGTGCGGCCGGGCGCCCGGCTGGCGGTCTGGCCAAGCCGGGTGGCCGGCACCCTCGGCACCGAGGGGCTCGACGCGGCCGTCGCGGACGACGCCCGGGAGATGCTCGCGCGGGGGCACAGCGGCCGACGCCGCTACGGGCCGCGCGGCCAGCGGCACGGCACCGGGACAGGTACTGGGAGGACAGGTACTGAGATAGGCACCGGGATAGACGTGTTCGTGCGGGCGTTCGCGCAGCCCGCCCGCATGCTCGTGTTCGGTGCGGTCGACTTCGCGGCCGCGCTCACCCGCATCGGCGCGTTCCTGGGGTTTCGAGTCACCGTGTGTGATGCCCGGCCGGTGTTCGCCACCCGTGAGCGTTTCCCGGCGGCCCACGAGGTGGTGGTCGAATGGCCGCACCGCTATCTCGGGCGGATCGCCGTCGACCCGTCCACGGCGATCTGCGTGCTCACCCACGACCCGAAGTTCGACGTCCCCCTGCTGGCGGCGGCGCTGCGCACGCCGGCGGGCTACATCGGCGCGATGGGCAGCCGGCGCACCCATGCCGACCGGCTCGCCCGCCTGCGGGCCGCCGGGCTGACCGAGGCGGAGCTGGCCCGGATCCGGGCGCCGATCGGCCTTGATCTCGGTGGCCGTACGCCCGAGGAGACCGCGGTGTCGATCGCGGCCGAAATCGTCCAGACGCGCTGGGGTGGGAGCGGCCGGCCGTTGTCGACGACATCCGGCCGTATCCACCCCGTGCCGTGACAGTGCTGTGACGCACCGGTCCGGCGCGCCGACGGTCCGCCGCGGATCGGTGGGACCGGTGGTGGCCGTGAACCGGCAGTGGGCGACCGGCAGTGGGCGACCGGCGTGGATGTCGACAGCGGGCGAGGGGTGGGCGGCGGCTGGTCAGTACCAGACCAGCGCGTTCGCGTTCGACACCGTCAGGCCGACGATCCACAGTGCGACGTCGACGATGCCCAGGACGAGCCCGGCCGTTGCCAGGTGCCCACCGCCGCCGCGTCGTCCCCGCACCCCGAAGGCGATCGCGACGATCCCGAGGATGATCCCGAGGAGGAACAGGCCGATGATCCCGCAGACCAGGCTGATGACCGAGTCCCGCCGAGCGGTCGGGGTCCTGGTCCTGATTGGTCCGTAGCGCACCCCTGTTCCGTTCCCACCGAACGCCGCGGAACACACCACGACGTGCCGGCCTGCCCGGACCGGGCGAGATCCGGAGCTTCCCGTCCGGGATGGTGGCCGGCTCGGCGGGAGCCTGGTCAACGTCCGGACGTCGGTGCGCGCGCCTGTCGTCGGGCCGGCGTTCGGCAGCCGGGAAGCCGGGAAGCCGGGCCGCCAGCCGGCCCCGGAGCCAGCCGGAGCAGCCGCTACCCGAGCCGGCCGCCGCCGGCCGGCCGCCGCTCGGTGGCCAGCCGGCGTAGGACCGTCGGCAGTGGACCCGAGTGGACGACGGTCAGCGTCCGGGTAGCCCTGGTCAGCGCCACGTACAGGTCGGCGAGGCCGCGCCGCGAACCATTAATGATCATCTGGGGCTCCGCCACGACGACCGCGTCGAACTCCAGGCCCTTGGACTCCGCGACGGTGAGCACCGCGATCGGGGCGGCCAGCACGTCCGCTGTGCCGCTGGGGGCGGCCGTTCCGGCCGCCGCTGTGCCGAAGGGGGTGCCCGCCGGCGCGGCCGCGAGTGCCGTGCGGATCCGCTCGGGCAGGCCGGCCGGGCAGATCACCGCCACCCGGCCCTCGCCCACCGCCTCGGCGGCACGCAGCGCCCACGCTGCGGCCGCGGCGGCCAGCGCGTCGCCACCGGGCCGGTCGGCGTCGACGGCCACCGCCGTCGGCCGCGCTCCGGTGGCCCGCACGGAGCGCGGCGGCCTGGCCGAGGGGTCCTGCGCGGCGAGGACGTCAGCCGCCACATCCATGATCTCCATGGGTGTGCGGTAGCTGACGCTGAGCCGTTCCAGCCGCCAGCGATCGCCGATGTGCGGGGCCAGCGCCTCGGCCCAGCAGCCCGCCGCGGCCGGGCCCGAAGCCTGGGCGAGATCACCGACCAGGGTGGCCGAGCGCATCGGGCAGCGCCGCCACAGCAGCCGCCACAGCATCGGTGACACTTCCTGCGCCTCGTCGACGATGAGATGGCCGAAGGCCCACGACCGGTCGCCGCTGGCATGCTCCACGGCGCTGCGCCGCCGGTGGGGGCCGTACCAGCGCTCGGTCATGCCCGCGGCCATCGTCTCCACGTCGACGGTCCCGGTCAGGCCGAGCCCGTCGAGGACCTCGCGGGCGTACTCCCGCTCGGCCTGCCGCTCCCGCTCGACCGCCCGCTCGGCCGGCCGCGCGGTGTCGACGTCCGGATCCCCCAGCAGTTCGGCGGCCTCGTCCAGCAGCGGTACGTCCGCCGGCGTCCACGGGGCGTCGGCCGGCCGGCACAGCAGGTGACGCTCGTGAGCGGTCAGCTGTGCCGCGCGCGCCGCCGAGGCGAGCCGGGGCGGCTCGGCGAACAGGTCGGCGAGCAGACGCTGCGGGGTCAGCCGTGGCCACAGCGCGTCGAAGACCGCCCGCACCGCCGGGTCGGCGCGCACGTACCCGGCGATCTCCTGGCGTTCGTCGTCGTCGAGCAGGCCACCGGGGAGATTCGCGATCACCTGGTCGGTGAGTCCGGCCGTCAGTTCGCGGACGAAGATCCGCCGGGCCGGGTTGTGCGGGCGGCGGCTGCGCCGGGCCCGGGCCCGGGCGTTCTCCACGAACCGCCGGGACAGGCGGAGCACGGCGCCGTCGTAGCGGACCTCCACCCCCTCCGCGGGAACGTGCTGGCGGTTCTTCACCGCCTCGGCCACCAGCGTCGCCATCCGCAGGTCACCCTTGAGCGTGCTGACGCGGGCGTCCTCGTCCCCGGTGGCGTCGACGCCGGGGAACAGCCGCCCCGGGGTCGCGAAGACCACGCCTGTCTCGCCGAGGGAGGGCAGCACCTGCTCGATGTAGCGCAGGAACACCGGGCTCGGGCCGACCACCAGCACACCGGAGCGGACGAGCCGCTCCCGCTCGGTGTACAGCAGGTAGGCGGCCCGGTGCAGGGCCACCGCGGTCTTGCCCGTACCCGGCCCGCCGTCGACGACCAGGACGGATCCGGCGCCGGCGCGGATCACCCTGTCCTGTTCGGCCTGCAGCGTCGCGACGATGTCGTGCATGTGGCCCGAGCGGGGCGCGGACAACGCCTCCAGCAACGGGGTGTCCCCGCTCGCGCCGGCCACCTGGGCGGCGTCGGCGGCGGTGGGGTCGAGCACGTCGTCGGTGAAGCCGCGCAGCTCGCGCCCTTTGGCCCGCAGGTGGCGGCGCCGCAGCAGGCCGTGCGGGTCGGCGAGGGTCGCCCGGTAGAAGGCGGTGGCCACCGGGGCCCGCCAGTCGATCAGGATCGGCTCGTGCTCGGCGTCCGACAGACCGATCCGGCCGATGTAGACGCGCTGGTGGCCGGTGCGGTCCATGGCACCGAAGCACAGCCGTTCCTCGGCGGCGTCGAACCGGTCGATCCGGTCGCAGTACGCGTCGGCGAAGGCCTCCCGCTCCACCCGGGACTGCGGTGTGCCGGTGCCCGCCGTCACCAGCACCGCGCGCAGCTGCTCACGGGCCTGGTCGCGCAGGTCGTCCAGCCGGTTGTACAGGATGTCGACATACGCCTGCTCGCGCGCGAGTTCGTACTCGTACGTCGTCGGCACCTGCGATCCTTCCGGTTTGTAGACGGTGGGCACGCCCGGCCCCGCGGCCGGGTCCCCGACCGGCAGCCGCTGGCCGACGTCCGCTGGCGGGCGTCCGCTGGCCGGCATCCACCGGCCGGCACCCGCATGTGGAGCGCGAGCGGAACGGAAGATAGATTCTACGCCAGGTGCCCCACCAGCACCCGGTGGGCCAGCGGAGTTCTGCCCGCTGTCGCTCGGCTGGTGCGTCGACGTCCGGCACCTCACGCTGGTCGCGCAACGTACGCCTGTGTGACGATGTGCTCCTGTCCGACGGCGATGTGCTCCTGTCCTGCGACGTGTGCCTGTTCGGCGATGTGCACCTGTTCGGCGATGTGCACCTGTTCGGACGGCACGCCGCAGAGCAGCGCCGCGTCCCGGACGGCCTGCGTCCACGCGCGCGGGCCACAGACGAACACGTCGTGGTCGACGATCTCGGGGACGATCTGGCGCAGCGCGACGTCGTCGAGCAGGGCGGAGAAGCGTTCCGGCAGCCACGACAGGCGGTCCGGGCAACGGTGCCCGGGCAGGTAGATCACCCGGATCCCGCGCAGCACGGCCAGCATGTCCAGCTCGTAACGGAAGGCCGAGCTCTCCTCGGTCATGGCCCGGTAGACCAGCACGGCATCGGCGGGGGAGCGCCCCAGCCCGTCGAGAAGCGTCCTGATCGGGCCGATGCCGACGCCGCACGCCATCACGGTCAGCCCTCGTGGCCGGCGGCCGGCGTCCACGGACGGGTCGACGCCCGTGCCCGGGGCCAGCGTCGCCACCGCAAGATCCAGCGTTGTCGCGATCATGATGTCGTCCTCCATCGGCTCAAGAGGCCCAGGGCCTGTCCCCGGGCACCTACCGGAGCAGGCCGCGGGCACGCGGGGAAGCGCGTGGCCACGGCTGGCGGCTCCCGTGCCCGCCAGCGGTCCTGCTGGTCCCTGCTGGTCTGGTCGGCCGCGCCGGTCCCGCCTCGCGGGGCCTGCGCGGGTGCTTCACCGTCCACGGTGGGCCGGCGGACTTCACCGTTGCTGAATCCAACCTGTGAGGTTGCTGGGAGTTCACTTCGCCGTCAGCGGAGGTGGATGTGCTCAGATAGAGCAACATCGGACGATCAACACGGAGCGGGCATATGAACGGTGAGACGACTGCCGATCAGTTGGTGAACCTGCGTGACCTGGGTGGGCTGCCCACCAGCGACGGCGGGCTGACCCGGGCCGGTGTGCTCTACCGCAGCGAGGCTCCCCTGCACGGTGACCGGCCGCCGCCGAACGGTCTCGCATGGCCGCCCCGCACGGTCGTCGACCTGCGCTCGCCGGTCGAGCAGGACGGCCCGCACCCGCTGGCCTCGGCGGCGACCGGCATCCACCTGATCCCGCTGCTGGGCGACGTCGATCCCCACGACCCGTCCTCCCGGACCGCCACGGCGCTCGCCGGCGGTCTGCGCACGCTCTACCAGTCGATCATTGTCTCCGCCGGCTCGCTGGTGGTCGGCATCCTTCATCTCGCGGCTCGGACACCCGCGCCGCTGCTCGTCCACTGCGCGGCCGGGAAGGACCGGACCGGCCTTGTCGTGGCGGTGCTGCTGCGTGCCGCGGGCGTCCGGGCGGACGCGGTGCTCGCGGACTACGCGATCACGGCCACGAACATGCCCGCGGTGCTGCGACGGATGGGTGACAGCCCGCTGCTGCCGGGCGGTGGGCAGAACGCGCGGGATCTGGCCAGGACGTCGTCCTCGGCC
>NZ_CEVIVC010000013.1:31207-32773 GCF_982290645.1 Protofrankia sp. CiP1_Cm_nod4 | reverse complement strand
TCGACGGCCACGACGGCGGCGTGGTGGGCTGGCTGGCCGCCAACGGCGCGGATCCGGACGCGGTATCCGCCTGGAAGTCCCGCCTGGTGGCCTGACCCGTTCCGTTCTGTTCCGTCCCGTTCGCCGTCCGGACCCGGTCCCGTCCCGTCCGGGCTCGGTCCTGTCCCGTCCGGACCCGGCACAGCCGGTCTCACGGAAACGGTCCCACGGAAATCCGCGACGTGTTCCGGCGCCCTGTTTCCCGTCCTTGTCGGTTTTTCTTGACGGTCACCGCTTTTCTTGACGGCCACCGCGGAATGGTGGCGGGCCCACGTGGTGAACCGTCTGTCCGGGGCAGGGAGCGTGGATCTCGACGGTGAAGGACGCGGTCGGCCGGGCGCCACGCGGCCAGCTGGCCTCGATGGCCGCGCGGACCTCCGGTGCCCGCCGGTGGTGGGCGGTGGGCCCCATCATCACCAGGTTCAACAGGTCGTCCGGGGACAGGGAGAGCTCGAGGTCCATGGCCAGCCGGTCCTGTTGGACGAAAAATCCGGCCAGTTTCGCGCGCAGCCGCTCGGATTTTCTCTCGTCCACGGTGACCAGGCCGAGCGGGCCCACGATCTCGCCAAGATGGCGGACGGTGGGTGTCACGATGGCCAGCCGTCCGTCCGGGCGCAGGACGCGGTGCATTTCCGCGGCATTTCGCGGTGCAAAGACGTCGAGAACAAGTGCTGCCGTCGCGGTCCGGATGGGCAGTGGGCCGCGTACGTCCGTGCCGATGGCGCCGATGCGCGGATGTGCCCGGGCCGCCCGTCGCAGCGCGTAACGTGACGCGTCCACCGCGATACCGGCCGCGCCCGGAGCGGACCGGAGCAGGCGCGCCAGGTAGTAGCCGGTACCGGCGCCGACATCGACGACGACCGGCGCGCCGCCGGACGTACCGCTGCCCCCGCTCTCGCTCCCGCCCTGGGCCGGGCCGCTGTCCTGGGACGTGCCGCTGACCGCCTGACGACCGTGGCCGCCGGCGGCGAGCGCGCCCGCAAGCCTGTTCGCGGGCTGGTCCGTGAGTGCGCCGGCAAGCCTGCCGGTGAGCTCGCCGGTGAGCCTGCCAGCGAGTCCGCCGGTGAGTCCGCCGGTGAGCTCGGCGGCGAGCCTGTCGGCGAGCCGGTCGGCAAGTGCGGTGTAGTGGCCGGCGCCAAGGAAGGCCTCCCGCGCCCGCACCATGTCCGCGCTGTCACCGGGGAGAGCCTTCGCCCGCCCGGCGGTGAGCGTCAGGTAGCCCGCCCGGGCGAGGTCGTAGCTGTGGCCCGCCGGACAGTGGACCCGCCCCGGCCCGGCGGTCAGCCCCTGGTGACATGTCGGGCATGTGAGATGGGCAAGAACGGTATGAATCACGCCGAGCCCGCCGTCATCATCGGCCGCATGGTAACGACAGTACGTGCCCGGTGAGCAGGGACGATCGAACGCCGGCCCGGTGGTGTCAGGCAGCGGGTGCCCGAAGCGGCAGGGGCGCCGGAGCGGTAGGAGGCCGGGGCCTGCACCGGCGCCGGAGCGGTACGGGCGCCAGACCGGTACGGGCGCCGGGAA
>NZ_CEVIVC010000013.1:5731-30795 GCF_982290645.1 Protofrankia sp. CiP1_Cm_nod4 | reverse complement strand
CAGTGAGGGTGTCAGGACAGTGAGGGTGTCAGGACAGCGAGGGTGGTGAGGTGGCGTGACCAACCGTTCTGACGGTCGTTCCTCCGGCTCGGTGACCGTCCCGGCGGCCAGCGCTGTCATCGGGTCCCGGTACCGCGCGCCCGAGCGGGTGGGGGTCGTGGGTGCCGGCATGGTCGGCCTGTCCACCGCGTGGTTCCTGCAGGAGCATGGGGCCCAGGTCACGGTGCTCGAACGTGAGCATGTCGCGGCCGGCTCGTCCTGGGGCAACGCGGGGTGGGTCACACCGAGCCTGGCCACACCGCTGCCGGAACCGGCGGTGCTGCGTTACGGCGTCCGCGCCGTGGTGAGCCCGGCGTCCCCGGTGTACGTGCCGCCGCGCGCGGATCCGCGTCTGGCCCGCTTCCTCGCCGGGTTCGCCCGCAACAGCACGGCGCGGCGCTGGCGGGCGGCGATGGAACACCTCGCGCCGGTCAACCGCAGGGCGTTCGAGGCCTTCGACCAGCTTGCTGCCGGGGGAGTACGGGTGTCGACGTCCCCGGCCGAGCCGTTCCTGGCCTGCTACCGCAGCGCGCGTGAGCGGGAGACGCTGGTCACCGAACTCGCCGAGATCCGCACGGCGGGCCAGAAGGTCGACTTCGAGCTGCTCGGCGGCGCGCAGGCGCGGGCCCTGCAACCGGCGCTGACCGACGAGATCAACGCCGCGGTCCGCATCGACGGCCAGCGTTTCTGCGACCCGGGGCGTTTCGTGGCGGCGCTCGCCGACAGCGTCCGGGCGCGCGGCGGTGAGCTGCGGGAGGGCGTCGGCGTCCGCGGGATCCGTGACCGTGGCACCGACATGGCCCTGGAGCTCTCGACGGGGGACAGCGCACTGTTCGACGCGGTCGTCGTCGCCAGTGGCGCGTGGCTGAGCGAGCTCGCCCGCCCGTTCGGGGTCCGTCTCCCAGTGCAGGCGGGGCGAGGGTACAGCTTCAGCGTGGCGGCTCACACCGTGCCCGCGGGCCCGCTGTACTTCCCGGCCCAGCGGGTGGCCTGTACGCCGTTGGGTGACCGGTTGCGCATCGCCGGGATGATGGAGTTCCGGGAGCCTCGGGCGCCGCTGGACCAGCGTCGCATCACCGCGATCGTCGACGCGGTCCGCCCCCTGCTGGCCGGTGTGGAGCTGACCTCCCGGCGGCAGGAATGGGTTGGCTCACGTCCCTGCACGCCGGACGGTCTCCCGGTGATCGGTCGGACGACATCCCCACGGCTGTTCGTGGCCGGTGGGCACGGTATGTGGGGCATCACGTTGGGGCCGGTCAGCGGACAGCTGGTGGCGCAGGCGCTTGTCACCGGCCGCCTGCCGGTGGAACTCGAGCCTTTCGACCCGCTACGCTGATCCGCGCCCGGGCGCCTACTACGACGGGCCAGTTGGCCGGCTGGCTCCGCTCCTGTCCGGGCTCCAGCCCCGTGTGCCAGCCGGTTTCTCGGGCTGGGTGATCGAGTGTGCTTCCGTTCGGGCCCTGTCCTCGCGCGGCGGCCCGGCTCTCGGGCCGGCCGATCATCTGGACGGCGGATTCCCGCGGGTTTCGCGACGTGGGAATGCCGTTCCTGACCTGCCTGCCGGTCATGGTATATCCAATTCGCTTTGTGTTCATATGAATACCGGCGGCAATGTGTGTCGGGCTGAAGCTGTCGGTGTCATAGCGTGGATACGGTACGTGTTTTGACAACACCGGTGATGGATGCAACTCTGCCTGAGTGGTGTGGCGTGGGGCCGCACCGTCGGTGGATGGTCGAATGACCGGGCACCGCGCACCGAGGAGTGGACGGACCATTGACGGCGCTGCACTATTCATCTTTCAGGCATCGGAGCGTTACCGGTCGTCGGCGGGCCCAGGCTGATCCGATCCGTTGTCCCGGTAATGCCGCCCAGGTTGTCTGTGATGAGGGACACCGCTGGTGGGCCGTCCGCTGGTCGCTTGTCGGCCTGCTCGCCGATGGCCCCTTCGAGACGCGGGCGGCCGCGCTGGAACGGGCGAACAGCTCACCCCAACTGTGACGACATGCGACAGCCGTCTCGTTCCGGGACGGCTTCCGTCGGCCCATCGGTAGCCGATTCTCGCAAAAACAGATAAATGATATGCCCTATTCGGCTGTCGACCGAAAATGACGAGATCTTTTTCTCGTGTGCGAGATCCGTATTCCGTGGCAGGCGGGTTGGGCCGTGGCAGGCCCGGTTGCCCGGGCCGCGAACGGACCAGCAGCCGTGGTACCGACGACCTCGCCGGGTCAGCCGAGCAGGTCGAGCACGGTTGTGGCGACCGGGCCGTTGGTCAGATCCTGACTGGTTTCCAGCAGGTGCGCGCGCCACAGCTCTTCCGCGGCCCTGACCTCACGTGCCTCGATGAGGTCCACGACCCGCTCGTGCTCCAGGAGGCGCCGACGGCTGGCGAGCCGCTGTTCGGCGCTGCGTTCCGGGCCTGGGTGGGACAGCGTCGCGAGATCGAGAATGTGACGCAGCATCCCTGACAGCACCGACAGCGTCGTGTTCCCGGCAAGCTTGACCAGCAGGACGTGGAAGGCGAGATCGGCCTGCAGGTACTGGCCCGGGTCGTCGGTGCTGACGGCGGCCGCTGTCTCGCTCACCGCCAGCCGGAGCTTGTCCAGGTCTTCCTGGGCGCGATTCTCCGCCAGCAACGCCACGCACGGTGGTTCGATCACAGCGCGGGCCTGGTGGATGTCGGCAAGGGTCGTCCCGCGGTATTCCAGGACCAACGCGGCGTAGCGGGCCGCGATGTCCCCGTTCGGGATGTGTACGCGCGCGCCACCATGCGCGCCGCGCCTGACCGTGATCAGGGCTTCGGATTCCAGGACCCGGAAGGCCTCGCGCAGCGTCGGCCGGGAGACCCCGAACTGCTCCATGAGGGTGGCCTCGGGTGGGAGGGCATCGCCCTCCACGAGCTCTCCCCGCACGATGCGGCGGCGAAGGTGTGCCGCGACGAGTTCGGCGGTTTTCGGGACCCGGACCTGCTGCCCGATCGCGACCACCGTGCCGACCCTGCTAGCAGCAGGCATCGCCAGCTCTTGTACAGCCATCGTGGGCGCCTCCGTCGACGACGAACAGGTAGGTCTGTATAAACGTGGAACCGGTGAACCAAGTGGGGTAGTACAAATGTTGTTGGTGCTTGAGGTTACCAATGGGTCGTCCGGTCTCCCTAGAGAGCCTTGACACATTTGGGGTCTGGATGTTGTCCGACAGTAGCCTTTGCCTTGTCCAGGAGTGCCCGTGGGCCACCGGCATGGGCTGGACGGTCGTGGTGCTGAAATCCCCGGAGTACCCTTCGCCCAGCTACTTTTGGCCCCGTGCTATAAGCTCGGCCGGGACGCAGACGCCTGTCGCCGGGCCGGCTGCAGCCCGTGGCCCCGCTCGTCATTGGCTGTCGCCATTGGGACATGCCACCGTTGTTGACATCTGGGACGCGGTTGGCCAGGTGAGCGGTTGGCCAGGTGAAGCGTGCGCCGTCGCCTGTCGCCTTCGGGACAGCTCTTTCCGTAGATGTCAGTCGTGACTTAAAAGTCAACCCGTTGGGTATCGGTAGGTTTAGTGACTGTCCGATGGCTCCGGGTTGCCTGAATCGGGTTTTTTGACTGATCGATTAGTGATGGGGGGCCGCTCAGCTCGCGGCTGGCGTACCGGCCTGCCGGGCAGGCGGATCTCCGACGTTACCGGGTGAAAGTGTTCGTGTCGCTTCGGATGTGCTGACGGTGCGACGTTTCCGGTATGGGAACGGATGTGTTTTCGGGCTGTTCCAGGAAGATCCAGACACCTTCGCGTCTCCGCGGATGTCGTATAAGGGACGTTACTTCTTGTCGCGTGACTCGGCCTGCTCCCGGGCGACCGTCTCGGGTGTGGGCGCGCTGCCACCGAGATGGGCCGGCAGCCACCATGGCGATTCACCCGGGAGTGGCGGTGGGTAGTCACGCTGGGCATCGGTCAGCAGTTTCAACACGGCATCCGAGAGCAGTTGGGTGCCGGCCGCCGCGGGTGCGAGCTCGGCGGGCGGGATCGGTTCGCCGACGACGATCGAGACCGTGGCGCCGCGCGCGGCACGGAAGTTGCGCGGCCGCCCCTTGGTCAGAATGCGCTGGCTGCCCCAGACGGCCATCGGCAGCGCCGGGACATTGGCTTCGACGGCCATCCGAGCCGCCCCGGTCTTGAAGGGCTGGAGGCAGAAGCTGCGGTTGAGCGTCGACTCGGGGAAGATCCCCACGAGCTCGCCGGCCCGCAGCGCCGCCACCGCGTGGTGGTAGGACCCCGCGCCCGCCGACCGGTCCACGGGAATATGGCGCATCCCGCGCATGAGGGGCCCGGCGATCGGGTGGGAGAAGACGTCGTGCTTGGCCATGAAGCGGACCAGGCGTCGGTGGGAGCGCCAGAACGGGACGCCGGCGAGGGCAAAGTCCAGGTAGGAGACGTGGTTGATGACGACGACGCATCCGCCTGTGGCCGGTATGTGCTCCTGGCCTCGGACGTCGAGCCTGAGATCGAGCGCCTTGAAGAAGCCGAGCGCGAAGCGGATCACTGGCTTGTAGACGAGTTCCGCCACCCGCTCCTGACCTCCCGCCTATCTGTGTTGTCCCAACTGTGTCACGTTGGGATGATCGATTTCGATCGGCCACGAAAAGTAGCTGGCCGATCGTACCGTGAGTCGTCGCGAGCCGCCGGGAGACCATGCCGGAAGGGCGGGCAGGCCGTGTCGGACAGGCACTCGACGATCGTTCTCCGCAGCATTGCATACTCAGCTCCACCTGAGCCACATCGGCATCAGCCACATCGGCATCAGCTACATCGGCATCCCAGGGGCCGTCAGCGGTACCGGTTGGACACGATCGGATAGGAGACGTACGACGCCTGACGAGTGGACGCATCTGCTCAGCTCGGGGGATCCGCCGCGTTGGACGGCGCTGGTAGGTGCTGTGATCGCCTTTGTCGTGGTGCTCGACAGCCGGCTGTGGCCGCTGGCCCGGCATGTGATCACCATTGCTCATGAGGGAGGGCATGCGCTGGCCGCGGTCGGCAGCGGCCGGCGGCTCGGTGGTATCCGGCTGCATTCCGACACGTCCGGTGTGACCGTGTCGGCCGGGCGGCCGACCGGGCCGGGCGTCGTCGTCACGGTCGCGGCCGGCTACATCACGCCCTCGTTGCTCGGCCTCGGCGCCGCCGCCCTGCTCGCGGTCGATCAGGTGAGCCTGATGCTGCGGCTGAGTGTCGTCCTGCTCCTGGGGGTGCTCGTCGCCATCCGCAACGCCTTCGGCGTGCTGTCCATCGTGCTCAGCATCGGGACCGTCGTGGCCGTGTCGGTCCTGGCCTCGGAGCGTCCCCAGCAGTTGTTCGCCATGTCCATCACCTGGTTCCTCCTCTTCGGTGGGCTGCGGCCGATCATCGAGGTGCAGCGGACCCGCAGCCGGGGACGTGCGCCGACGTCGGATCCGGATCAGCTGGCCCGGCTGACCGGCATGCCCGCGGGGCTGTGGGTGCTGTTCTTCGCCTTCGTCTCCCTGTTCTGCCTTGTCATGTCGGCCGAATGGCTCGTGCGGTAGCAGCCCGTGTGACGGCCGCCCGGACGGCAACGGTCCGGACGGCAACGGTCCGTGTGGTGGTGGCCCGTGCGGTGACTGTGTGGCGCGGGCATACCGTGCTCCACGCCCGGCTCCCGGGAGCCGGGCTCCCGGCAGGCGTGCCCTTGGCGGACATGGTTTCGGCAGACACAGCTTTGGTGGGCACGGCTCTGGCAGGCACGGCTCTGATGGGCACGGCCTCGGTGGGCGGTTGCCGCCGGCGCCCGCCAGAGGTCGGGCGGGCACCAGCGGAGGCCATGCGGTACGGGTGGTTGTCTGGCACACTACGAACACATGTGCGGTCGCTACGCCAACGCCCTGGGTGGGCAGCAGCTCGCAGAGTCGTTCTCCGCGCGTGACGAGACAGGCGGCGTACAACCGAATTTCAACGTCGCGCCGACCGCTTCGGCGCCGGTGGTCGTCATCCCGCCGGGCCAGCAGCCGACACCGGCTCCCCGGCTGCGGCTGGCGCGCTGGGGCCTGGTGCCCTCGTGGGCCAAGGACGCCGCCATCGGCAACAAAATGATCAATGCCAGGGCGGAGACCGTGGCGGCCAAACCCGCGTTCCGTGCCGCGCTGCGGGCCCGCCGCTGCCTCGTCCCGATCACGGGTTACTACGAGTGGCAGCGGACCAAGGAGGCCCGGCGCGCGCAGCCGTACCTGGTACGCCCGGTCGACGGCGAACTCGCCGCGCTCGCGGGACTGTACGAGCTGTGGCGTCCGCCCACGGGCGGCACGCTCGCGACCTTCACCATCATCACCACTACGGCGCCGGCCGGTCTGGAGTCCCTGCATCCACGCTCGCCGGTCGTCCTTCCTCCGGCGGACTGGTCGCACTGGCTTGATCCTGCCCTGGCCGATCCGGCGGTGCTGACCAGCATGCTCGGACCCGCGCCAGCCGGAGTGCTGCGCGCCTACCCGGTCGACACCCAGGTCGGCAACGTGCGTAACAACGGCCCGCATCTGCTGGAGCCGGTCACCCCGGCCGGCGACGGGGACGGCGTGGGCTCGCGGGCCGCCCGCTCCGGTGCGGCCCCGGTCGACCGTGAGTGACTTCCGTCCATGGGCCATCCGCCGGATGACGCGCTCCAGGCGCGCCGGTGAGAGCGTTCTGAAGCTGACGAGGAGACCCCTCACGCGGCCCACCGCCAGGACGCGCTGATCCGCGGGCCGCAGGAAGCGACTTTCGGGACCGCGTGCTCCCAGTCGGCCTGGCAGCGGCCGCCTATCACCAGAAGATCTCCGGACGCGGGGAGCAGCGTCCGGCCGGCGCCACCACCGCGTGGACGGAGCCGGAAGGGACGCCGTGCCCCCAGCGTCACGATCGCGATCAGAGTGTTGCCGAGCCTGCGCAGCTCACGGTCGCGGTGGAACGCGACGCTGTCGTCACCGTCCCGGTAGAAGTTGAGCCCGACCGAGCCGAACGGCACCTGATAATGCGCGCACAGAGAGCTACGTATAGTAGCCAGGATGGGATGGGGGAGGGGTTCGGCGGCCTTGTACCACCGTGACAGCCGTGGATCGTCGACCATGCGCTCGTACATCCACCGTCGGCCCTGCCGCCACGGGACCTCGCTGGCGAGGGTCTCGTAAAGGTCGTCGGCGCCGCGCAGCCACCCGGGTGCCACGTCGGCCCACGACGTCCCATCGAGGTGGATACGGCTGAATGCCGGGCTGGTAGTGACCTCGGGATCACCGATGGTCAACAGGCTGCACTGGAGGGGCATAGAAGTACGATACCCGAACATATGTTCGATATCGAGCGTGTCGGGCAGGCCGGCCACCGGGGGCGATGTCCCGGTGGCCCCGCGCTCTGGCAACACGGATGACCGGAGCGGCTCTGGCCGCGGCCACAAGCGCTGCCGGTGCCCGGCGATCCCCGCCCGGGAATGTCGGTGGAAGCCGGCCGGCTCCGCCCGAGCCGGCCGGGCCGGCGATCCGGGTCCTGGGTATCAGGCTCGCGACTCCCGGCGGACCGCAAGAGCGCGCGTGATCTGTGCGACGCCGTGCACGATCAGCTCGATCCCGAATATCACCGCCAGGATGAAGACGGTGGCCGACGGCCACACCAGGGCGAGAATGCCGATGCCCATCGCCAGGAGACCGATGAACAGGCCCCACCCCCATGGGCGTCCGTGCCCGTGCGCGTAGCCGGCCATGGCGACACGCACGGCACCGGCCACCAGCAGGCAGATACCGACGATGAGGGCCAGTGTCCACAAGGTGACACCCGGCCAGGCGAGTGCGACGATCCCGCCGATCACGAGCAGGACACCGAAGAGAGCGGAGGCGTCCTCACCCGCACGGGTCGTCGCGGCCATGTCCATGATTCCGGCCAGCACCAGCCCGACACCGATCAGGATCGCCAGTGTGCGCGCGGCGGCGAAGGGATGGGCGACCAGGAGCGCGCCGAGAACCGTCACCGCGATTCCCAGGAAGAGCCCTGCCATCCAGACCGTGCCCGAAGCTCCGCCGTGGTGACGGTGCGTCTCTGCCGTCGTCATCATGATTGTCATCTCCAGGGTCGCTCATACCTTCCGACCTGGACAAGTGGTTCCCCGCGCCGGGCGCCGCCAGTCCTCGATGCCGGCCCTGGGCGGCTCCCGCTCCCCGGCGCCACGGCGTCTTTCCGCTGCTCCGCTGCTCAGGGCGAACGGTGTCCCGGCCGTTCGTGCCGTGCCCGTCCGCCGCGCGCTGGCCCGGCCGGCGGGCGGCTCCGGCCGGGTGCGCCGGGATGCCCGGCCGGCGCGGTGTGGCCGGCCTACCGGCGGCCCGAGCGGTCCCGGGTTCTGGATCAGGGCGGTTCTTGACCGCTGGCGCGGCTGTCGGCCGTTGGTCCTGTGCGGTCCTGATCAGAACGTCCTGATGGCCGAGATGTCAGCATCGATCGTGACTTTGTCGCCGATGAGGACGCCTCCCGCCTCCAGCGGCGCGTTCCAGGTGAGGCCGAAGTCCTTCCGGCTGAGGGATGACGTGGCGGCGAATCCCACCCGGCTGTGGCCGGACGGGTCCACCGCGCTGCCCTGGAACTCGACCGCTACCTCGACCACGCGCGTCGTGCCGTGGATGGTCAGGCCGCCGGTGGCCACGTAGCTGTCCTGGCCGCTTCCTGGCCTGATGCCCGTGCTGGTGAAGGTGATCGTCGGATGCGTGCCGGCATCAAGGAAGTCGGGGGAGCGTAGATGGGTGTCGCGGTCGGCGTTCCCGGTGTCGATGCTGTCGGTGTCGATGCTGATCGTGGCATGTGAGGCCGTGGGAGTGGAGCCGTCGAGGCGCAGTGCGCCCTCGAAGGACCTGAAACTGCCCCGGACGGTCGCCACCATCGCGTGTCGGACGGCGAAGCCGGACCGGCTGTGAACGGGGTCGATCGCCCAGGTGCCGGTGAGCTTCTCGACGGCGCTGCCCGGTACGGTCATGATGTTCTCCTCTCCAGGCTTCTCCTACGATTCGTGCCCCCTGAGGGGCGGGTTCTTCTGTGACTTCGCGGGCCCTACGCGCATGATCTTTTCGTCTGGCCCCAAAGCGATTGCGTGAGCAACAGTCTGCTCCCCGGACACGCCGGCAGCCGATCGCTTCGCCCCCGGTCCGCGGTCGCGGCTGTCGTCGGTACGGCTGGCTTCCACCGTGTTCCCCGACGCGTCGGTCCGGGAGGTGGCGGCCGCTCCGCGTAGTTCGGCATCCCGGAGGAACAGACTGATCGCGAACGCGGCGATCCCGATCGGAACGGCCACCAGAAAGACCCGGCCGAGCGAGTCGGCATAGGCGGTCCGTACCGCTTCACGTATCGGCGCGGCCAGCCCCGCGACCTCGCGCGGAGCTGAGACAAAACGGTTGGCGGCAGCGCTGCCGGTCTGCGCGCCCGGTACCCGGAGGGCGATGTTCGTGGCCAGCTGGGCGGTGAGCACCGCCCCCAGGGCGGACGCGCCGATCGCGCCCCCCATGGTACGCAGAAATGTCACGCTGGAGGTCGCGGCGCCCATGTCCCGCGGGTCGACAGAATTCTGTACGGCCAACAGGACGTTCTGCAGGAGGAGGCCGAGGCCGAGCCCCGTGACGAACATCCACAGACCGAGTTCCAGCGCGCTCGTGCCGGCGCTGACATGACTGAGCAGAAAGAGCCCGGCAGTGGCTCCGACGGTGCCTGCCACGACAAACCACTTGTAGTGCCCGATAACGCTGATCAGTCGGCCCGACCCGATGGACGTCAACAGAATACCGGCGAGCAGCGGGAGCATCCGCAGCCCGCTGACAGTGGCACTCGCGCCCTGGACGATCTGTAGGTACTGCGGAAGAAAAACAATCGTCCCGAACATGAAGGCCCCGGTGACGAGGCTCAGCAGCGCGGACACCGTGTAGATGCTGTTGGTGAACAGCCGGGGTGGGAGAATGGCCTCCGGCGCCACCCGTTCGCGCAGCGCGAAGGAACCGGTCAGTACGATTCCCGCGATGATCATCGCGGCGATCTGCCAGGAGAGCCACGAGAAGTCCTTGCCCCCGCTCTGGGTGGCGAGCAGGATGGCGCTCAGGCCCGTGACCAGCAGGATGGCGCCGGCCCAGTCGATAGCCGACCGACGGCGCCGGAACGGCAGCCGCAGCGTCCGGCTGATGACGACGAGCGCGGCGAGCCCGACCGGAAGGTTGACGAAGAACACCCAGCGCCATGACCCGTGGTCGACCACGAAACCGCCGACGAGTGGGCCGAGGATGCTCGACGCGCCGAAAACTCCGCTGAAGTATCCCTGGTAGCGCCCCCGTTCCCGGGGCGGGACGATGTCGCCGATGACGGCGAAGGCCAGGGAGATGAGGCCGCCGGCACCAAGGCCCTGCAGGGCGCGGAATCCGACAAGCTGGTACATCGACTGGGCAAGCCCGCACAGTGTGCTGCCGGCCAGGAAGATCGTTATGGACAGCTGCAGGACGATTCTGCGCCCGTAGAGGTCACCGGCTTTCCCGTACAGCGGGGCGGAGATCGTGGAGGTCAGCAGGTAGGCCGCGACCAGCCAGGAAAGCATGTCGCTGCGATGGAACTCACCGACGATGGTCGGCAGCGCGGTTGCGACGATGGTCTGGTCCAGTGCCGCGAGCAGCATGCCCGTCATCAGCCCGGTGATAATGACGACGATCTGCCGGTGGCTCAGGCCCGTACCGGTGCCGTCCGGTGGGTTCCGGTCACGGCTGACATTGTTCCCGGTGGTCGTCATGCATCCTCCGTCGGGCGGGCCGCTCGTGCGATGCCGGCACAGTGAGAGCGTGGGGCGGCCACAGGAATTCGACGCAGGTCGCAACGCGATGTATCCCACGGCTCGACATTTCGCTACTTGATTGTATGATGCAACTATACGTGATCGTTTTGATTGGGCATCGGGCGTGTTGTCGCGTGTCGGCCGTGATACCGAACACGGTCGGTACATAGCAGGTTTTGTCCGTCACTCGCGGTGTCCTGTGGACAGAAGACGGTTGTCCACAGGCGAGGGGTACACGATGTACCGCCACGGCGCGGGGCCCTACCGTCACGGGCATGGCTGATCTTTCTTTTGCCCCCGGCACCCGCTCGGGCGTGGCTGCCGTGGTCCGGCCGGGCGCTGCGAAGAGCCGTGCCCCGGTGGCCCGTGCCCCGGTGGCCCGTGCCCCGGTCACGGGGGAACGCGGCAGCCCGGAGCCGGGCCGGCTGTACCTCACCGGCCCGGCTCCGGGCGCTCCTGACAGGG
Source organism: Protofrankia sp. CiP1_Cm_nod4 (assembly GCF_982290645.1). Lineage (NCBI taxonomy): Bacteria > Bacillati > Actinomycetota > Actinomycetes > Frankiales > Frankiaceae > Protofrankia > Protofrankia sp. CiP1_Cm_nod4. The sequence goes on along the minus strand of NZ_CEVIVC010000013.1, from coordinate 19,489 downwards.
AACCGGGCCCCGCCGGGCCGGGCCCCCGCCGGGGGGAGCCACCCGTGCCCGGCGAACACGGCCGGTCGTCCCGCTCCGACGCGGCCGGCACGGCATCCATCGATGCTTCCTTCCTCGACGAGATACTGGCCGAGCCTGCCGGTCCCGGCGGCGGGGAGCGGCGGACAGCCCTCCAGCGGGCTGGATCCAGCCTGGCCGGACGCCTGCCGCACACCCTGCGCGGCGGGCTGGTCGACCCGGCCATCCGTGGCGCGTTGCTGATCGCGTTCGTCGCCCTCGCCGCGGCGCTGGTGGCCGGCTGGTTCGCCTGGCGGGGCAGACCAGTGCCGGTGCTGGCCCTTCCGCCGGCGGTACAGGTGACGGACCTCACGAATCCGGGGCCCGGCACAAATCCGGGGCACGGTACAGCGGCCGCCGCGGTGACGGCCGCGACGCCGCCGTCGCCCGCCGCCACCGGGAGCCCGCAGGCGCAGGTCGTCGTCGACGTCGCGGGCAAGGTCCGCCATCCCGGAGTGTTCACCCTGTCGGGAGAATCCCGGGTGGTGGACGCGGTGGCCCGCGCCGGCGGGGTGCTGCCCGGGACGGACACCTCCGGGCTGGCGCTTGCGCGTCGCCTGGTGGACGGCGAGCAGATTCTTGTGGACGGCCGCCCCGGACCGGCACCACCCCAGCCCGCGGGCGGTACCGCCGGCAGCGCCGGTGGTAGCGGTGTCACCGCGGGCGGCGGTGGCAGGGGCTCGCCGGGCACCGCGCCCGGGGCACCGGTGAACCTCAACACGGCCACGGCCGAAGCCCTCGACGCGCTGCCCGGCGTAGGTCCTGTGCTGGCCCAGCGGATCGTCGAGTGGCGTGCGGCCCACGGCGGTTTCACCTCTCCGCGACAGCTGGGGGAGGTGACCGGAGTCGGTGATCAGCGTCTTGCCGACCTGCTGCCACTCGTCACTGTCTGACTGTCAGCGCTCAACGGAGAGCGTGTTGGTTCACCGGTGGCCGGGTAGCGTGGAGCACGAACATGACCGTTTCCGGTCACGATCCGCAGCATCAACCGCCCGACCTGCGTCTGGTCGCCCCAGCCCTCGCGGCCTGGGCGGGAGCCGCGGGTGCCGGACTGGCCGTGCCACCGGTGGCCGTGCTGTGGATCGCCGGGGTGTTGCTGTGCGTGACACCGCTGTGCGTGATACCGCTGTGCGCGGTGGCCCTGCTGCGCGGCCGGACGGCCCGACGGCCGGCGGGCACGGTCCTGGCATGTCTGGCCTGCCTTGCCGCGGGCGTGCTGGCGGCGGGTCTGCCGGCCCGGGCCCGGACGCTCGGCCCGCTCGCGGCCCTCGGCACGGCCCGGGCGTCCGCCGGTATCGAAGGGACGGTGACCGGCGACCCGCGGGTCAGCCACGGGGGCGGCGGGCTCGTCATCGTCCCGATGCGGGTGGAGCGGCTGACCGCGGACGGGCACGACATCCGGCTGCGGCAGCCGGTCCTGGTGCTCGCGACCGCGTCCGGCTGGGAGGACCTGCTGCCGAGCCAGCATGTCAGCACCTCGGGAAGGCTGGCGCCGCCGAGGGCGGCTGACACCGTCGCCGCTGTCGTCTTCGTCCGGGCCGCGCCGGCCTCGGTCGGCCCGCCCTCGCTGGTGCAGCGGGTGGCCGGTCATCTGCGGGCGGGCCTGCGCGACGCCGCGTCGGGGCTTGCCGGCCCGCGCCGCGGGCTGCTGCCGGGCCTTGTCCTCGGCGACACGAGCAACCTCGACGACGAGGTGCGGGAGGACTTCCGGACCGCCGGGATGTCGCACCTGGTCGCTGTCTCCGGCGCGAACTGCATGATCATAATCGCCGCGGCGACCGTTGTCGTCCGGCGCAGCCGGCTGGCTCCGTGGGTGCGGGCCGGCTGGGTCGCAATGGCCCTGGTCGGTTTCGTCATCCTGGCCCGGCCGTCACCAAGCGTCCTGCGGGCCGGTGTCATGGGGCTGATCGGGATCGTCGCGGCCGGCAGCGGACGGCCGCGGCTGGCCATGCCCGCGCTCGCGGCCACCGTGCTGGTGCTCGTCCTCAGCAGTCCCGATCTTGCTCGTTCGGTCGGTTTCACCCTGTCGGTTGCCGCCACCGCCGGACTGGTGATCCTCGTCCCCGGCTGGCGGGACGCGCTGGCGGGCCGGCTGCCGAGGTGGCTGGCAGAGCCGCTCGCGGTCGCCGCGGCGGCACATGTCGCCTGCTCGCCGATCATCGTCGCCATCGGCGGCGGGGTCAGCCTGGTAGCCGTTCCCGCCAACATGCTCGCCGAGGCCGCGGTCGCGCCGGCGACCATCCTCGGGGTCCTCGCCACGGTGGCCGCGGTCGTCTACGACCCGCTGGCCCGGCTCCTGGCGGCCCTCGCGGGTGTGCCGTGCGGGTGGCTGATCACGGTGGCGGACGTCGCGGCGCGCGTACCCGGCGCGGAGATCGGTTGGCCGGCCGGCCCGGCCGGCGCGGTGGCCCTCGTCGCCACCACAGCGGTGCTGTTCGCGACCGTTCGGCGGCACCGTGGGCGCCGCGTCCTCATCGCACTGTCTGTCATCACTCTGGGCATACAGGTGATATTGATGTCACGTGCTGCTGGAATCTGGTCCACGCGTTGATGGCTGATCGTCATTACTCGATGTTCCTGACCAGCTCGTGAGGTCCGGATACCGTCCCTGTGACATGCTCGCCAGCGTGCCGCCGACATCCGCGCCGCCACGGCTGGTCCTGGTCTCCGGTGACGAGGAGCTGCTTGTCTCCCGCGCTGTCCGGGACGTCGTCCACGCCGCCCGGCGCCACGACCCACAGGCGGAGGTCGTCGACCGGGCACCGGGCGAGTTCACCGAGAGTGACATGGTTGATCTGGCCAGCGTATCGATGTTCGGTGGGCTGCGGGTGGTCGTGGTCCGCGGCGCGCAGGAACTTACAGATGATCTTCGAGAGGCGCTGCTGGCCTACCTCGCCCGCCCGCTGGACGACATCGTGCTTGTCGTCGTCCACAGCGGTGTCGTACGCAACCGCAAGCTGGCGGAGGCGATGAGGACGGCGGGCGCGACGGTCGTCACCGCGGCGCGTATCACCCGGCCGCGGGACCGCTACGACTTCGTCTCGGCCGAGGCCCGCCGTCTCGGTGGCCAGATCAGCGCGGGCGCGGCGAAAGCACTGGTGGACGCGGTCGGCAGCGATCTGCGCGAGTTGGCGATGGTATGTGAACAGATGATCGCGGACTCCGGTGGAACGATCAGCGAGGCCCTGGTCGCCGGATACCGTCGTGGCCGGGCTGAGGCCACCGGTTTCGCGGTGGCGGACGCCGCGATCGCGGGGGACCTGCCCGAGGCCCTGACCGTACTGCGCCAGACGCTCGCGGGCGGTGTCCCGCCCGTCCTCGTCGTGAGCGCCATGACCACCGGGCTGCGTGACCTGGCCCGGGTCACGGCCGCCGGCGGTGGTTCCACCTGGGAGCTGGCCCGCAGCCTCGGTATGCCCGACTGGAAGGTGGAGCGTTCCCAGCGGGCGGCCCGGGGCTGGAGTGACGAGGGGCTGGCCTACGCGATGCGCGCGGTCAGCGCCGCGGACACGGCGGTCAAGGGCGGTGCCGTGGACCCGGTCTACGGGCTGGAAAGACTCGTCATCCAGATCGTGTCGGCCCGTGGCCGTCCGGCGGGAGCCCGGCGGTGACGTTGCGGGCACCCCGGCCCGACCAGGGAGACTCCGCCCGCCCAGGCGCAGGCGGCCCGGATGGAGCCGGCCCGGACGGAGGCGGCCCGGACGGAGGCGGCCTGGAAGGGTGCGGCCTGGAAGGGTGCGGCCCGGAAGGGTGCGGCCCGGGCGGAGCCGGCCCGGGCGGAGCCGGCCTGGAAGAGGGTGGCCTGGATGAAACCAGCCCGGTCAGGGACGACCGGGGCGAGGAGAGAGCGGACGCGGGCGGCCGGGGCGCGGACGCACCGGCACAGGGCAGCCTGGGCCGGGACGGGCCGTACCAGGATGATCCCGGTCAGCGCGGCCCGGGACGCGACGCCGCTGGGCACCAGGCCGGCCCGGAGCGGGGAAGCACACCGACGCCGGGACCAGGGTCGCCTTCAGCCACCAGCGGCGCGGTCGGACAAGCGGACGGGTTCTTCTCCACCGGCAGAATCCTGGCCGGCAGCGTCCTGCTCGGCGTCCTGATCGCCCTGGCCGACCTGGCGAGCGCGTGGGTGATCGTGGCGCTACCGCTGACGGCGATCACCATGGTGGCCTACAACAACGCGATCAAGAAGATGCTGGCCGTGGACGACGCGCGGATCCGTCCCGCGGAGAACGAGCCACCGACGCCCGAAACGTCGCCATACTGAAACTGAAAGCGCGCATTCCAGCACTCACCGGATATGGACTCGTCAGATGTGTTCTGTGCCGACGCCGATGCGCAAGCTCCCGGGCTGTCGTCGGGACGCTGACGAAACCTGTGGGACGTCGGGCGGACGGACGTCCCACAGGCGGGCGCCGCCGTCCGCCGCCCGGGGAGCAGCCGGACCCGGGTCGGGAAAACGGCAGGTGGACGGCGTACGAGCGGACGCGCGGGCGTCAGGCCTTGGTCAGCGAGGCGTACCGGGTGGCCAGCGCCGACTTCTTGTTGGCGGCCTGGTTCGAGTGAATGACGCCCTTGCTGACGGCCTTGTCCAGCTTGCGCGACGCGACGCGCAGCTCCTGGCCGGCACGCTCCTGATCGCCGGCCTCCACGGCTTCCCGGAAGCGGCGGATGAGCGTCTTCAGCTCGGACTTCACGGCCTTGTTGCGCAGCCGTCGCTTCTCGTTGGTGAGGTTGCGCTTGATCTGCGACTTGATGTTGGCCACGCGAAAGAACCCCTGGTCGTCGAATTGGCAGGAAAGTCGGGTCGGTATGAAATTCGGTGTGAACGGCGGTCGAGCCCCGGCGTCGGACCAGGACCGGCCTGTTCGTGACTGGCTCGACGGCAACCGGCCGGTACACGGATGGTACCGGGGAAGCCGTAGGGCCCGGGAAACATCGGTAACCTTACCAACTTACCCGCGAACGGTGTCGGAGGGCGTGCCGGCGGTGCCCGCCGGCCGGGCGGGCCGCGGCGCCCGGCCGCGCCGCCCGACCGTTGCGTCCGGTGGCCGTCGCGGCTGGTGGGCGCCGGTCCGGTGGGCGCTGGGATGGCCGTCAGCTGTGGCCATCGGCGTCCGACGCGGTGAGTCTGATGTGCTAGCCAGGGTTCGCGCCAGGCTCGGGCCAGGCTCGCGTCGGGCCCGTGCCGAGCCCTGGTGCGCCGGTGCCTGCTGCGCCGAGCCTCCTGGTATGCCGAGCCTCCTGGTATGCCGAGCCTTGCGTGTCAGGGCCTGGCACGATGACACAGTCCATCCCGACGAAACGAGAAGACTCCGCGTGCCCCCAGCCTCCGACCCCCGTCGTATCAACCAGGCATCGGTCGACCAGGCGTCGATCCGCAACTTCTGCATCATCGCTCACATCGACCACGGCAAGTCGACGCTCGCCGACCGGATGCTTGGTGTCACCGGTGTCGTCGAGGCCCGTAACATGCGTGCCCAGTACCTGGACAAGATGGACATCGAGCGTGAGCGTGGCATAACGATCAAGGCGCAGAGCGTCCGGCTGCCGTGGCAGGCCGACGACGGCCGCGACTACGTCCTGCATCTGATCGACACTCCTGGCCATGTCGACTTTACCTATGAGGTGAGCCGGTCGCTCGCGGCCTGTGAGGGCGCGGTGCTGCTCGTCGACGCGGCGCAGGGTATCGAGGCGCAGACGCTGGCCAATCTCTATCTGGCGCTCGAGAACGACCTGCAGATCATCCCGGTCCTCAACAAGATCGACCTGCCGGCCGCGCAGCCGGCGAAGTACGCCGCCGAGCTGGCGCAGATCATCGGCTGCGACCCCGCCGACGTGCTGCTGGTGTCGGGCAAGACCGGCCAGGGCGTGCCCGAGCTGCTCAACGAGATCGTCCGGCGGGTCCCCGCGCCCATGGGTGACCCGGACGCCCCCGCGCGGGCCATGATCTTCGACAGCGTCTACGACACCTACCGGGGTGTGATCACGTATGTGCGGGTGGTCGACGGCCGGCTGACCGCCCGGGACCGCTGCCTGATGATGTCGACGCGGGCGAGCCACGAGACCCTCGAGGTCGGGGTGATCTCGCCGGAGGCGATCCCGCGGGAGGGGCTGTCCGCCGGGGAGGTCGGCTACCTCATCCCGGGGGTCAAGGACGTCCGGCAGGCCCGGGTCGGCGACACCGTGACCTCGGCGGCCCGTCCGGCCCAGGCGCCGCTGGCCGGTTACCGTGACCCGCGCCCGATGGTCTACAGCGGCCTGTACCCGATCGACGGCAGTGAGTATCCGGCCCTGCGGGAGGCCCTGGACAAGCTGCAGCTCAACGACGCCGCGCTGACCTACGAGCCCGAGACGTCCGCGGCGCTGGGCTTCGGGTTCCGCTGCGGCTTCCTCGGGCTGCTCCACCTGGAGATCGTCCGGGAGCGCCTGGAACGGGAGTTCAACCTCACGCTTATCTCCACCGCGCCGAACGTGGTCTACCGGGTGGTCATGGAGGACGGCGGCGAGACGATCGTCACCAACCCGAGCGACTGGCCGGCGGGCAAGATCTTCGAGGTCCACGAGCCCGTCGTGGACGCCATGGTGCTGCTGCCGTCCGACTTCGTCGGCCAGGTCATGGAGCTCTGCCAGGGCCGGCGCGGCACGCTGGGCGGGATGGACTACCTGTCGACCGACCGGGTCGAGCTGAAGTACCGGCTCCCGCTCGGGGAGATCATCTTTGACTTCTTCGACGCGCTGAAGTCGAAGACCCGGGGGTACGCCAGCCTCGACTACGAGCCGGCCGGCGAGCAGGTGGCCGACCTGGTCAAGGTCGACATCCTGCTGCAGGGGGAGGCTGTCGACGCGTTCTCCGCGATCGTCCACAAGGACAAGGCGTACGGCTACGGGGTCGCGATGACCTCCCGGCTGCGGGAGCTGATCCCGCGTCAGCAGTTCGAGGTACCGATCCAGGCCGCGATCGGCAGCCGGATCATCGCCCGGGAGAACATCCGCGCCATCCGCAAGGACGTCCTGGCCAAGTGCTACGGCGGTGACATCACCCGCAAGCGCAAGCTGCTGGAGCGGCAGAAGGAAGGAAAGAAGAAGATGAAGACCATCGGCCGCGTCGAGGTCCCGCAGGAGGCATTCATCGCGGCGCTGTCCACGGACGTGTCCAAGAACGGGAAATAAGTCTGCCGTCCGTGGCTGGGCGGTGACTCCGGCCGCCCTCCGGGCGCCGGTGCGGCCGTGCTCCCCCCGGCCTCGCGGGATTCCTCCCGGAGCCGGCGGCCAGGCGGGCCGGTCCGGGAGGCCCGGGCTTCCTGAGCTGTCCGTGTTGCCTGTCCGGGCTGCTCAGGGGGTTCGTGCGGACGAAGGGGGCAGTCGGATGGGTTCGGTGGCGGGTTCGTCATGGCTGGCGGGGCCGGCCGATCCGGCCAGGGTGCCGGATCGGTACTCCGTCGCGTGAGGGGGAAGAAGATCCTCGATGTTGTCGAGGACACCGCGCACGGCGTCGTCATTCATGCGATTTATTTTTCCGGACGCGGGACCACGAGCTCACGACGCTTCACCTATATTGACCAGTCGATTATCAATGTCAGGTCAACGTCGCCACCGGCCGTGGCCGCGGTGGGGTTCCGGGCGTATTCGGCGGCCGTATTGGGCGGCTAAATCCGACAGATCCGATAACTGAATATAAAGATCATAATATAAAGATCATGGAGTGGCTGCGGCCCGGGGCGCCCCGCTCACGGGCCGCGCGGCCCGGGGCGCCCCGTGAGCGGGCCGTACGGCCGTCGAACGGCAGGCGGGCGCTGGAGGCGGGCACGTGTTGGAGGCGGGCACGGTGTCGTGAGTCGGGCACACTATGGTCATGCCGCACATCTCGACGGCCGGCCCGGCCCTCGGTCAGCCCGGCGCAGCCGGCCCCGGCGAGCCGGGCCGCCCGGCACACCCGGCACACCCGGGAGGCCCGCGGGGCACGGGCTCCCCAGCCGCCGGGGGCGGCCTCCAGAGCTGGGACGGTGTGCTCCCGGCGCGGGCCACGGACACCCTCGGCAGCCGCCCGTTCGGGGTCTACGTGCACGTCCCGTACTGTGCGGCCCGCTGCGGCTACTGCGACTTCAACACCTACACCGCGACCGAGCTCGGGCCGGGGGCCGCGATCGGCACGTTCGTGGCGACGCTGGCGGCCGAGTTCCGCCTGGCCCGGGCCGTTCTCGGCCCGGCCGACGTCGCGGTGTCGACGGTCTTCGTCGGCGGCGGGACGCCGACCCTGCTGCCCGCCGAGGACCTCGCGCTGCTGCTCCGGATGATCGACACGGAGTTCGGTCTCGCCGCCGGCGCCGAGGTGACCACGGAGGCGAACCCCGAGTCGGTGGATGCCGCCGCGCTGGAGCGGCTGGCCGCCGCCGGGTACACGCGGATCTCGTTCGGGATGCAGAGCGCCCGCCCACACGTGCTCGCCGCGCTCGACCGCCGGCACACCCCCGGGCGCGTCCCGGACGTGGTCGGCTGGGCGCGCAAGGCCGGCTTCGCCCACATCAACCTCGACCTGATCTACGGCACCCCCGGTGAGTCCGCCCGGGACTGGCAGGAGAGCCTGGACGCGGTGGTCGCGCTCGAGCCCGACCATGTCAGCGCGTACGCGCTGACCGTCGAGGACGGCACCCGGCTGGCCCGGCGGATCCGGCGCGGCGAGCTGCTCCCGCCCGACGACGATCTCATGGCGGACCGCTACCGGCAGGCCGAGGAGGCCCTGACCGCGGCCGGCCTGGGCTGGTACGAGATCAGCAACTGGGCGCGCGGGCCCGCCGCCCGCAGCCGGCACAACCTCGGCTACTGGCGGGGCGCGGACTGGTGGGGCTTCGGGCCGGGGGCGCACAGCCACGTCGGGGGCGTCCGCTGGTGGAACGTGCGCCATCCGGCCTCCTACAGCGCGCGGCTCGCCGCGGGCACGAGTCCCGCGGCGGCCCACGAGGAGCTGGACGACGCCGCCGCGCGCATGGAGCGGGTCATGCTCGAGGTGCGCCTGGCCGAGGGCCTCGCCGTCGGGGAGCTCACTCCCACGGGGCGCTCCCAGGCCGCCCGGCTCGCCGCGGACGGGCTGGTGGATCCCCCGGCGCTGGCGGCGGGACGCGTCCTGCTGACCCTGCGCGGCAGGCTGCTCGCCGACACCGTCATCCACGCTCTGCTGCCGGACTAGCCGCGACCGGCCGCAGCCGTCACCGGAAACACGCGTGGGGTTCCCGGTGGCGGTGACACATTTGTCCGTCTCGCCTGGTCGCCAGGACAGCTACAATTGGCACTCGCGGCAATCGAGTGCCAGAGCGTCCCGCCAGCGGGTTTCCGGCCTCGGCGGCTTCGTGTGGTCGTCGCTGACCTCGCCCGGCGGCTTCAGCGTGGCAAAGGGGTGATACGGCGTGCTGGAGGAACGGCGGTTGGACGTACTTCGCGCCATCGTCGAGGAGTTCGTGCTCAGCAACGAACCCGTGGGCTCCAAGCTGCTGGCCGAGCGCCACCAGCTCGGGGTGTCTCCTGCCACTGTCCGTAATGACATGTCCGCACTTGAGGAAGAAGGCTACATCACCCAGCCGCACACCAGCGCCGGCCGGATTCCCACGGACAAAGGCTACCGCCTCTTCGTCGACCGGCTGTCAGGGGTCAAACCGCTGTCCCGGGCCGAGCGGCGGGCCATCCAGAGCTTCCTGGAGGGCGCGATCGACCTCGACGACGTGGTCCGGCGGTCGGTCCGGCTGCTCGCCCAGCTGACCCGCCAGGTCGCGGTCGTGCAGTACCCGTCGCTGTCGTGCAGCAGCGTCCGGCACATCGAGATCGTGACAATCACGCCGGTGCGCCTGCTGCTCGTACTGATCACCGATACCGGGCGGGTCGAGCAGCGGGTCGTCGAGATACCCGAGCCGGTGGACGACCCGACCGTCAGCGAGCTGCGCACCGTGCTCAACGCGGCGCTGAACGGGCGTCGGCTGGCGGACGCGCCCGAGGCGGTCGCCAACCTGCCGGACGAGGCCCGGCCGGGGCTGCGTCCACACCTGAACACGCTGATCACGGTCGTGATGGAGGCGCTGGTCGACAAGCCGGAGGAGCGGATCGCTCTGGCGGGTACCGCCAACCTGACGCGTTCCGCCATCGACTTTGCCGATACGCTGCGTCCGCTTCTGGAAGCTCTGGAGGAGCAGGTCGTTCTGTTGAAACTGATCGGCGAGGTACGGGACCTCGATACCGTCACGGTCCGTATTGGCCATGAAAACAACGTGGATGCGTTGCGTTCCACATCGGTGGTTGCGACGGGGTACGGTCGCGGGGCGTCCGCGTTGGGTGGCCTGGGAGTGGTCGGTCCAAGGCGGATGGACTATCCAGGAACCATGGCGGCCGTCCAGGCCGTCGCCAAGTATGTGGGTGATCTCTTGGGTGCCGACTGATGGCCACCGACTACTACGAGGTGCTCGGCGTACGCCGGGACGCCTCGAACGACGAGCTCAAACGGGCCTACCGCAAGCTCGCCCGCGAGCTGCATCCCGACGTCAACCCCGACCCGGAGGCGCAGGCCCGCTTCAAGGCCGTGACCGCGGCCTACGAGGTCCTCTCCGACCCGGAGAAGCGCCAGATCGTCGATCTCGGCGGGGATCCGCTGGCGCCCGGCGGGGGAGCCGGCGGGTCGTCGTTCGGAGCCGGCTTCGGCGGCCTCGGCGACATCATGGACGCCTTCTTCGGCGGCGGTGCCAGCCGCGGGCCGCGTTCGCGGGTGCGCCGGGGCAACGACGCCCTGCTCCGTCTCGAGCTCGACCTCTCCGAGACCGCCTTCGGCACGACCCGGGACATCACCGTGGACACCGCCGTGGTGTGCGGTACCTGCTCCGGGGACGGCGCGGCGCCGGGCAGCCATCCGGTGACCTGCCCGGTCTGCCACGGGCGCGGGGAGATCCAGCAGGTCACCCGCTCCTTCCTCGGCCAGATGGTCACCTCCAGGCCGTGCACCCGCTGCGGCGCCACCGGGACGGTGATCGAGCACCCGTGCCGGGAGTGCGGCGGCGACGGCCGGGTCCGCAAGCGGCGCAGCCTCACCGTCAAGATCCCTTCCGGGGTCGAGGACGGGATGCGCATCCGGCTGTCCGGCGAGGGCGAGGTCGGCCCGGGCGGTGGCCCCAACGGCGACCTCTACGTCGAGGTCCAGGAGCGCCCCCATCCGGTGTTCACCCGGGAGGGCGACGACCTGCACTGCGAGCTGCGCGTCCCGATGACCGCCGCCGCGCTCGGCAGCACCTGCACGCTGGACACGCTCGACGGCAGCGAGACCATCACGGTCAAGCCCGGCACCCAGCCCGGCCACGTGATCACCATGAGCGGCCGGGGTATCCCGCACCTGCGTTCGGTCGGACGCGGCCACCTGCACATCCACGTCGTGGTCGAGACCCCGACCAGGATCGACGCCGAGCAGGAGCGGCTGCTGCGCGAACTGGCGAAGCTGCGGGACGAGGAGCAGCCGGCGGTCATCTCCGGCGGCAACGGCTCCGCCGACGGCCAGGGCTTCTTCTCCCGGCTGCGCGGCTCCCGTGGCACCCGGTAAGCGTGACCGTCGGTGACCCCCGAAGGGCGGCCTGACCGCTGACCGCACCCCTGTTCCACCAGGTACCGGTGCCGGACACCGCCGAGCTGACGTTGGCCGGCGCCGAGGGCAGGCATGCGGCGACGGTACGGCGGCTGCGTCCCGGCGAACGGCTGGATGTCACCGACGGGAGTGGCGTTGTCGCCGAGTGCACGGTCGTGCGCTGCCGGCGGGACGAGCTCGACTGCGCGGTGGGGCGCCGGGTCGTGCACCCGGCGCGGCTGCCCCGGCTCGTGGTGCTCCAGGCGCTGGCCAAGGGCGACCGCGGTGAGCTCGCGGTCGAGCTCATGACCGAGGTGGGGGTCGACGAGATCGTCCCCTGGGCGGCCTCCCGCTCGGTCGTGCGCTGGGCGGGGGAGCGGGGCGCCCGCGCTCACGAGCGCTGGTCGGCGACGGCCCGCGAGGCGGCGAAGCAGTCGCGGCGGGTGTTCTGGCCGCGGGTCGCCGCGCTCGCCGACACCGACGCCGCCGCCGCCCGGCTCGCCGCGGCCGAACTCGCCGTGGTCCTGCACGAGGAGGCCGCCGAACCGCTGGCCCGGATACTCGCCGCGGCGACGACGACCAGCACGGCAGTGACCAGCACGGCAGTGGCTGGCGCGGCAGCGGTCACCCCGGCAGTGGCTGACGCGGCAGCGGTCACCCCGGCAGTGGCCACGGCCGCCATGACGGCCACGGCGGCCATCGCCGGGCCGGCCAGTGCCCGGGCGGCGGCCGCGTCGCCCGGCGGACCGGCGGGCGCCCGGGCGGCGGAGATCGTCGTGGTGGTGGGCCCGGAAGGCGGGCTCACCGACGTCGAACTGGAGGTGTTCGCCGCGGCCGGGGGGCGGCCGTCCCGGCTCGGTCCCACCGTGCTGCGGACGTCGACCGCCGGCGTGGTCGCCGCCGCGGTCGTCCTCTCCCACACGTCCCGATGGGAGCGTTAGATCATGTACCCGGTGTGCCCGCGGCCGGTGTCCCGCCGGCCTTCGTTGTGCCTGTCGTGCCGGCTGTTGTGCTGGTACGGCCAGTGCGACGACCGGCCCGGCAGCCGGCCCGGGAGGTCCGACCGGCCTGAGGATCGCTACACTGAAGGACCGTACTGACTCATGTCGTTCGAGAGGTCCCGTGGCCGGCGCCGGCCGCAACCCATGACCGATTCCACCTCCCAGTCCGACCAGCGGACCGTCACGCGCATCGTCGTCCCCGGTGCGCACAGCATGGTGAGCCTGCTCGGCCACCAGGACGAGCTGTTGCGTGTCGTCGAACAGGCGTTATCGTCCGACGTCCACGTCCGGGGCAATGAGATCACCATCACCGGCCCGCCGGAGGAGAACGCGCTGGCGGCCAGGCTCTTCGCCGAGCTGATCGCCGTGCTGGAGTCCGGGGCCGAGCTCACCCCCGCCCACGTGGACCACTCGCTGTCGATGCTGCGCAGCGGCAGCGAGGAACGCCCGGCCGAGGTGCTCACCCTCAACATCCTCTCCAGCCGGGGCCGGACGATCCGGCCGAAGACGCTCAACCAGAAGCGTTATGTGGACGCGATCGACGCCCACACCATCGTGTTCGGCATCGGCCCGGCCGGTACCGGCAAGACGTACCTGGCCATGGCCAAGGCCGTGCAGGCGCTGCAGTCCAAGCAGGTCAACCGGATCATTCTGACCCGCCCGGCGGTCGAGGCGGGGGAGCGGCTCGGCTTCCTGCCCGGCACCCTCTACGACAAGATCGACCCGTACCTGCGCCCGCTGTACGACGCCCTGCACGACATGGTCGACCCGGACTCGATCCCGCGGCTGATCCAGAGCGGCACCATCGAGGTCGCGCCGCTGGCGTACATGCGCGGGCGGACCCTCAACGACGCGTTCATCATCCTGGACGAGGCGCAGAACACCTCCGTCGAGCAGATGAAGATGTTCCTCACCCGTCTCGGCTTCGGCTCCAAGATCGTTGTGACCGGGGATGTCACGCAGGTGGACCTGCCCAGTGGCACCCGCAGTGGTCTGCGGGTGGTCCGGGAGATCCTCGACGGGCTCGACGACGTCCACTTCGCGCTCCTGACCAGCACGGACGTGGTGCGTCACCGGCTGGTCAGCGAGATCGTCGACGCCTACGCCCGG
>NZ_CEVIVC010000013.1:2986-5376 GCF_982290645.1 Protofrankia sp. CiP1_Cm_nod4 | reverse complement strand
CCCGCCGGCTCGCGGACCGGAGCGCATGCCGACGATGATGGGCCTGCCGACGACGATGGGCCGCGGACGGCGGCGCCGGATGAGGATGGATCACTGATGGCCGTGTTCGTGGCGAACGAGTCGGGTGTCGAGACCGACGAGGTCACCCTTACCGCGCTCGCCCGGTTCGTGCTGGACACGATGAGGGTCAACCCGCTGGCGGAGCTGTCGGTCATGCTGGTGGAGCAGGTCGCCATGGAGGAGCTCCACGTCCGCTACATGGGTGAGGAGGGCCCGACCGACGTGCTGGCCTTCCCCCAGGACGACGCGTTCGACCCGTCCGCGCCGGATTCGGGCGAGGACGACCCGACCCTGCTGCTCGGTGACGTCGTCCTGTGCCCGGAGGTCGCCCGTAAGCAGGCGGCCAAGGCGGGGCACTCGACCGAGCACGAGATGCACCTGCTGTGCACGCACGGCATCCTGCACCTGCTCGGTTACGACCATGCCGAGCCGGACGAGGAGCGGGAGATGTGGGCGAAGCAGTCCCACCTGCTGGCCGCCTGGGCCGCCGCCCGCGCCGCCGGCACGCGCTGAGCGTGCCTGGGAAGCGCCACGCAGCGGACGGGCCAGCGGAGCGCCGCGCACTGAGCCTGTGGGGGGAGCTGACAGGGCGGACCAATGGGCTACGGTGATGTTCCACTGCTGCTGCTCGCGGTGCTGGCCACGCTGTTCGCGGCCGGGATCGGGTGCATCGACGCCGCGCTGACCAGGGTCTCCCGGGTCGCGGTCGAGGGGTTCGTGCGCGCGGGGCGCCCCCGGGCCGCGAGCCTGGCCACGATCGTCGCCGACCCGGGGCGGTACCTGGCGCTGCTGCTGTTGCTGCGGATCGTCGGGGAGATGGTCGCCGCCGCGTGCGTGACCGTCATCGCGGTGCATACCTATGGTGCCGGGTTCATCGCGGTCGGTTTCGGCGCGCTGGTCGGGACCCTGTTCGCCTACATCTTCGTCGGGGTCGTGTTCCGGACGCTGGGCCGCCAGCACGCCCCGGTGATCGCGCTCGCGACCGCCGGGCTGACCAGCTGGCTCGGCCGGATGTTCGGGCCGCTGCCACGGCTGCTGATCGCCTTCGGCAACGCCGTCACCCCCGGCCCCGGCTACCGCGACGGCCCGTTCGCCACCGAGGCGGAGCTGCGCGACCTCGTCGACCTCGCCGAGGAGAACTCCGTCATCGAGCGCGGCGAGCGCGACATGATCGCCTCCGTCTTCGAGCTCGGGGACACCCTGGTGCGCGAGGTCATGGTCCCCCGGCCCGACATGGTCTACATCGAGTCGGTGAAGACCGTCGCCCAGGCGATCTCGCTGGCGCTGCGCAGCGGCTTCTCCCGCATCCCGGTGATCGGGGAGAGCGTGGACGACGTCGTCGGGATCGCCTTCCTCAAGGACATGGTCGGCCGGGAGCGCGAGGGCTGGGACACCCGGCCCGTCTCCGACGTCATGCGGCCACCCGCGCTGGTGCCCGAGAGCAAGCACGCCGACGTCCTGCTGCGCGAGATGCAGGCGTCCCGGACCCACATGGCGATCGTCATCGACGAGTACGGTGGGACCGCCGGGCTGGTCACCATCGAGGACATCCTCGAGGAGATCGTCGGCGAGATCACCGACGAGTACGACGCCGAGATCGTCCCGGTGGAGTGGATCGACGACGACACCGCCCGGGTGACCGCCCGGCTCGGCGTGGACGATCTGCGCGAGCTCTTCGGCACGGACGAGCTGCCCGGCTCCGACGACGTGGAGACCGTCGGCGGGCTGCTGGCGAACGCGCTGGGCCGGGTGCCGCTGCCCGGGGCGACGGCGACCGTCGGCGTGGTCACGCTCACCGCCGAGAGCGCCGCCGGCCGGCGCAACCAGATCGGTACCGTGGTGGTGCGGCGGTCGTCCGGGCAGGCCGGGAACGCCACCGCCGGTGGGTCCGCGTCCACGCCCACGCGTGACGCGGCCGGCGGCGGCACATCCCGGGGCGACGGGCCCGGAAGCACCAGGGCGGCCGGGAGCCCCGGGGGCTTCGAGGGTGAGGCCGCGTACGCGGGCAGTCGCCGGGCGGGCAGGGAGCAGGGCAGTGACGGCCGGACCGGTAAGAATCGTACGGACGGTACGAGCGGTACGAGCAATGCTTTTGGTAATGATATAGATACCGTGGGTGCTGTCGGCGGCGACGGTGGGCGGAGGCAGGGCGGTGAGGCGGGTGCCACCGGCCCTGTCACGCGCCGTGCCGCTTCCGGGGCGCGCACATGATCTTCGACAAGGCAGGGGCAGGCGGCGTGTCAGAGCTGGACCTGGAGGCGCAGGCCGACAGCACGCGGGTCGACAGCACGCGGGTCGACAGCACGCGGGTCGACAGCACGCGGGCCGAC
>NZ_CEVIVC010000013.1:0-2254 GCF_982290645.1 Protofrankia sp. CiP1_Cm_nod4 | reverse complement strand
GCGGGTGCGGCGAACGCGGCCGGCCTGCCGGGTCCGGGCGCGCCGGACGCCCCGGGCTCGGGCGTGCCGGGTGCGCCGAAGGTCGACGACCTGCTGGTGCTGGGCGAGTTCGGCACCGGCGTGCCGGTGTTCCTCGCCGGCTCCGACGGGGTGGCCCGGGGCCGGGTGACCACCTAGTGGCCGCCTCGGCGGAGGCCGGAGCACCGTTCCGGTCCGGGTTCGCCTGTTTTGTCGGACGGCCCAACGCGGGCAAGTCGACGCTGACCAACGCGCTCGTCGGCTCGAAGGTCGCCATCACCAGCGGCCGTCCGCAGACGACCCGGCATGCTGTGCGCGGCATCGTGCACCGCGACGACGCCCAGCTCGTCCTGGTCGACACCCCCGGCCTGCACCGGCCGCGGACCCTGCTCGGCCAGCGGCTCAACGACGTGGTCCGCGCGACCTTCTCCGAGGTGGACGTGGTCGCCTTCTGCGTCCCCGCGAACGAGGCGGTGGGCCCGGGCGACCGGTTCATCGCCGGGGAGCTCGCCCGGCTGCCCAAGCGGACACCACTGGTCGCGGTCGTCACCAAGAGTGACCTGGTGTCCGACCGGGACGCGCTCGGCGCGCAGCTGCTCGCGGTCTGCGCGCTGGCGGACTTCGTCGATGTGGTGCCGGTCAGCGCGGTGTCGTCGTTCCAGGTGGGACTGCTCGCGGACGTGCTGGTCAGCCGCCTGCCGCCCGGCCCGCCGCTGTACCCCGACGGCGAGCTGACCGACGAGCCCGAGCAGGTGATGGTCGCCGAACTCGTCCGCGAGGCCGCCCTGGAGGGGGTGCGCGACGAGCTGCCGCACTCGCTCGCCGTCGTCGTCGAGGAGATGATCCCCCGCGAGGACCGCCCGGCGGACCGGCCGCTGCTCGACGTCCACGTGAACGTCTACGTCGAGCGGCCGAGCCAGAAGGCGATCGTCATCGGCGCGAAGGGCGCCCGCCTCAAGGACGTCGGCACGCGCGCCCGCACCCAGATCGAAGCCCTGCTCGGCACCCCCGTCTACCTGGACCTGCACGTCAAGGTCGCCAAGGACTGGCAGCGCGACCCCCGCCAGCTCCGCAAACTCGGCTTCTGACCGGCCACGGCCGCGTGTCCGGCAGCGGCCGCGCGGCCGGCCACGGTCGCGGCGCCGAAAGGCCGCGGGTCCCGGAGGCGACGAACTTGACCTCGGGATCGGCGTCGCGAGATTTTCAACAAATGGTTGTTTGGCCTGTTCGAAAATGAGCGTGGACACGTCCTCCGGTGGCGCTGTGGGGGGCAGGCGGATCGACCACGTGGCGATCGCCCTGCCGGACATGGCAGAGGCGGCACCTCTGTTGCTGGACACGCTCGGTGGCGTGTTCATCAAGGGCGGTGACAGCGACGAGACGGGCATCCGTCTGACGCACATCGGTTTCCCCGGTTTCAAGATCGAAATCATGCAGCCGCTCAGAGCGGACTCCGTCCTCGCCGAGAACCTGCGGCGCAAGGGGCCCGGGCTGCACCACGTGACGTTCATCGTCGACGACGTCACCGACACCGACACCCGCCTGCGCGCCCGTGGCTACGCCACGGCGGGCCTCGACATCTCCTCCTCGGCGTGGAGCCAGACGTACATCCGCCCGAAGCTCACCTTCGGCGCGCTGCTCCAGTTCGTCGCCACCGACCTGGACTGGCACACCCCGACCGAGCAGTACACCTTCGAGGACGTCCTCGCGGCAAAACTCGTCTGGCGCGACTACGTGGCCTGCTTCCGCGACACCCAGCCCGAGAGTACTTTTTGACGCCAGCCACGAGAGGCCAGCAGGGCCGGGGCACAGGAACGGGGTAATTGCGCATATGTTCCGCACGCTCGCCCACGAGGAGCGCGCCCTCGTGGAGGAACGGGTCGCCGAGGAGCCTGCCTGGCCGCACTGGCTGCCGGCAGCCGAGCGTCGCCGGTGCGTCGATGATCTTCTAGGGCATCTCGCCGCTGGCGCGGAGACGGGCACGCTGCTGCCGTTCGCCCGGGCGCTCGCCCAGTGGCGCTCCACCGCGGAGGTCTGGAGCGACCCCGACCTCGCCCGGCGGCTCCAGGGCCCCTTCCCCGGCGACGGCGCGCCGATCGAACGCCCCACCGTCCCGCCCGCATGACCGGACGCGGAGGCGAGCCGTAGGTCAAATCCGTGGTCATAGCAACGTTTTCCACCTACGGCTTCCGCCTCTGTAGGTAGAAAACGTCGTCCCGACAGCGGTTTTCACCTA
>NZ_CEVIVC010000012.1:58055-62686 GCF_982290645.1 Protofrankia sp. CiP1_Cm_nod4 | reverse complement strand
GGGTGGGACGCAATGGTCTGTCAGCGGGGGGCAGGCTGGGTGCTCTGGAGGGTTTCGGCTGTCTGGAGCGCTTCGGGTGCCTGGCGGGCCTGGGCGCGCTGGGTGATGGTGTGGACGGTGGCGGCGGCGATCATTGTCGTGATGCCGCCGAGCCACAGCCCGGCGCGGGCGTTGAGCCGTTCCGAGAGGAAGCCGACCCACAGGGAGCCGAGCGGGGTCGATCCGATCATGATGGTCGTGTAGACGGACATCACCCGCCCCCGGAAGGCCGGGTCGCTGCCCAGCTGGATGCGGTGGTTCGCGGCCTGGGCGAAGAAGATCGCCCCGAAGCCGGTGGCGAACAGGCCCACCGCGGCGGTCGCGAACGTCGGGGCCCAGCCGGTCAGCGTCATCACCAGGCCGAGGCCGAACGCGCCGCCGGTCACCAGCCCGGCCGCCGGCCGGCCGCGCCGTCCGGTCGTCGCCAGCGCCGAGAGCAGCGAACCGGCGGCGAACGCGGTGGTGAGCAGCCCGAACGACGCCGCGTCGGCATGGAACACCGTCCTGGCCAGCAGCGGCAGCGTGAGCTGGAAGTTCATCGCGCACAGGCCGACGGCGGCGGCCAGCGCGAGCGGCAGCGTCAGATCCTGCCGGGACGCGAGGTAGCGCAGCCCGTCCACGATCCGCGTGCCGGTGGCCGGCCGGGTGACCCGGTGCAGCTCCGCGGGGCGCATCATGCGCAGGCCCACCACGGTGGCCAGGTAGCTCACCGCGTTGACCACCATCACCGGGCCGGTGCCGAACGCGGCGATCAGCACGCCGGCGAGCGCCGGCCCGGTCACCCGGGCGACGTTGAAGTACGCGGCGCTCAGCGCCGACGCGTTCGGCAGCAGCTCGGGGCCGACCATCTCGCTGACGAACGCCAGCCGGGCCGGCATCTCGACGGCGTTCACCACGCCCAGCGCCAGCGCGAACAGCTGGATGTGCCACAGCGCGACGCTGTCGGTGAGCACCAGCGCCGCGAGCCCGAGCGCCAGCGTCCCGGAGGCGAGGTTGGCGACGGTGAGCAGCAGCCGCTTGTCGTACCGGTCGGCGAGCCGGCCGCCGATCAGTGTCAGCAGCAGCGACGGGGTGAACTGCAGCGCGGTCACGACACCGAGCGCGCTCGCGGAGTCGTGGGTCAGGCCGAGTACCAGCCAGTCCTGGGCGACGACCATCATCCAGGTCCCCGCGACCGACAGGAGCTGGCCGGCGGCGAAGAGCCGGAAGTTGCGCACGGAAAGGGAACGGAGCGGGTTCACAGCGTCCAGATGACCACAGTCAGTTGACGAGCTCTATGTGGCACGTCGGGCCGGGTGCCTTCGCGAGGCGGGTATCGGCCGTGTAGAGCGGGCAGTCGAGGCTTTCGGCGAGTGCCACGTAGCAGGCGTCATAAGGCGTGACATTGCCTCGGAGCTCGAATACCCGCCGGAGTAGCGGACGGGCCGGGTAACGAGTCAGCGGCAGGGCCATCAGATCGTCGAGAGCGGCGGAGAAACGGGCTGCGTCGATGTCACCTGCCTGCCACCGGCGTCGGAGCACCGATGCCGTCTCGACGTCGGCCAGGTCTGGGACGGCGATGTCGCCGGCGCCGCGGAGGATGTCGCGGGCATGATCGCCGTCCTTGGTGTCGTCGCCGACGGCGTTGGCGAGGACTGAGGCGTCCAGGACGATCAATTTAGTGGCGCTCCGCGTCGAGATCGGCGACCGCCTGTTGGAAGCCGACTCGGCCGCCTGCCCTGGTCGTGATCCGATTGATCACCTCGTCCAGGCTGGGGATCGTTGCCAGCCGGGTGAGCTGGATCGTCAGATACTGCTGCAGCGACTGGCCCGCGTCGCGGGCTCGTTCCTGCAGCCTGTGATGGATGTCGTCAGGAAGGTCGCGAACCACGACAGTCGTCATGCATGCATAATGCATGTCCTCAGATCAACCGCGCAAGCCGTCCGTGCCGTGGAGAGGCGATGATCGCGAACGGTGGTTGCCGCCGACCCTGGGGCGGTCGCGGGCGCGGCCGCGGCAGCGGTGGGCTGTGGGCACGGTGGGTGTCCGGAGCTTTCGGATGGGGTGGCGGTCGCTTATCGTGCCGGTGAGGAGGCGTGCCGTTCGGCTCGCAGAACGCTACTCCCAGTGACGAGTGCTGGGGCTGGGGCTGTCATCATGTTTCTGGCATTTTTCGACAGGTGTCATTTCTCGGTGAGTGCCAGTAGGCCGTTTCGGACCCAGGTAGGACCAGACAGGTAGGACCAGACAGGAACGGTTCGTGGCGATCGCCGGTGTTGCCACGCCACCGGTGATCGTGCCGCTCCGGCGCCGCCCGGCACAGAGCCCAGCTCGGTCAAGGAGGAAGAACATGACAGAACGAACAGTGTTCTCACAGGGAGTGACCGCACCCCGGGCGGGCGCGTACCGTGTCGATCCGGCCCGCTCCACGGTGCGTTTCACCACGCGCGGGCTGTTCGGCCTGCTCAAGGTGGTCGGCACCCTGACCGTCCGGGAGGGCTCGATCGTCGTCGCCGACCCGCTGGAGACGTCCACCGTGCGTGCCGTGATCGACGCGACCAGCCTGGACACCGCCAACAGCACCCGGGACAAGCACCTGCGGGAGGCGGGCTTCCTGGACGTCGGGACCTACCCGGACATCACCTTCGTCTCCGAACGGTTCGTGGCGTCCGCGGGCGCCTGGGCCCTCGCCGGCACCCTGACGGTGCAGCGGGTCTCCCGTCCGGTGGAGCTGGCCATCACGGTGGCCGAGCCGGCCAACGGCGAGGTGCGCTTCCAGGCCACCGCGCGGACCGACCGGCACGCGTTCGGCGTCAGCAAGGGCAGGGGCGCGGCCGCCCGCTACCAGGCGATCGACATCGACCTCGTGGCTGTCCTGCTGTAGATGCGGCCGTGGAGGCGGCGGTAGATGCGGCGGTAGAGGCGGCCCGGCCACCGATACGCCGGCGGTGCCCGCGCCGGCGGGACCGCCGGATACCCGCCGGCCGCGGGACCCGTAGGGTGTTGCGGTGTGGCGCTGATCCTTCTGCCTGCCGTGGACGTCGCCGACGGCCGTGCCGTCCGGCTCGTCCAGGGCAGGGCCGGTTCCGAGACCTCCTACGGCGACCCCCGCGAGGCCGCGCTGGCCTGGCAGCGCGACGGCGCCGAGTGGATCCATCTCGTCGACCTCGACGCGGCCTTCGGCCGGGGCTCGAACCGTGACCTGATCGCCGAGGTGGTGCGGTCGGTCGACGTGGCCGTGGAGCTCTCCGGCGGGATCCGCGACGACGGCTCCCTGGACGCGGCGCTGGCGACCGGCGCGGCCCGGGTGAACATCGGCACGGCCGCGCTGGAGAACCCCGACTGGGTGCGCGCGGCGATCGACCGGGTCGGCGACCGGATCGCCGTCGGCCTCGACGTCCGCGGCACCACCCTGTCCGCCCGCGGCTGGACCCGCGACGGCGGCGAGCTGTTCGACGTCCTCGCCCGGCTGGACGCCGACGGCTGCGCCCGCTACGTGGTCACCGACGTCCACCGGGACGGCACCCTCACCGGGCCCAACCTCGACCTGCTGCGTACCGTCACCGCGGCCACGTCCCGGCCGGTGGTCGCCAGCGGCGGGGTGTCGGCGCTGGACGACCTGGTGGCCATCGCGGGTGTGCCGGGCGTCGAGGGCGCCATCGTCGGCAAGGCCCTGTACGCGGGGGCGTTCACCCTGCCCGAGGCGCTGGCGGCCGCCGCCGGCGGGCCCGCGCGCGTCCGGTGACCGTCGCCGTCCGGGTGATCCCGTGTCTGGACGTCGACGCCGGCCGGGTGGTCAAGGGCGTGAACTTCACCGGCCTGCGGGACGCCGGCGACCCGGTGGAGATGGCGAAGCTCTACGACGCCGAGGGCGCCGACGAGCTGACCTTCCTCGACATCACCGCGTCCAGCGGGAACCGTGAGACCACCTATGACGTGGTCCGGCGCACCGCCGAGCAGGTCTTCATCCCGCTGACGGTCGGTGGCGGCGTACGCGCGGTCGATGATGTCGACCGGTTGCTGCGCGCCGGCGCGGACAAGGTCGGCATCAACACCGCCGCGGTCGCCCGCCCGGAGCTGGTCCGCGAGTGCGCGCTGCGGTTCGGCAGCCAGTGCATCGTGCTGTCGGTGGACGCCCGCCGGACCAGGGCCGCGGGCTACCCGGGCTCCCCGGGCTCCGCTGCTTCCTCGGACCCGGCGGGCCCCGCGGGGCCCGGCACGCCCCGGTTCGAGGTGACGACCCACGGCGGCCGTACCGGCACGGGCATCGACGCGGTCGCCTGGGCGGCGCGGGCGGTGGAGCTCGGCGCCGGGGAGATCCTGCTGAACTCGATGGACGCCGACGGGACCAGGGACGGCTACGACCTGGAGATGATCGCCGCGGTGCGCGCGGCCGTGGACGTGCCCGTCATCGCCAGCGGCGGGGCGGGACGGCTGGCGGACTTCGCCCCGGCGGTTGCCGCCGGCGCCGACGCGGTGCTCGCCGCGAGCGTTTTCCACTTCGGTGACCTGCGTATCGGCGCGGTCAAGGACGCGCTGCGCGCCGCCGCGGTACCGGTCCGCTGAACGCGCCGCCCCGCCTGGGCGCGGCAGTCCTGGGCACACCGCCCCG
>NZ_CEVIVC010000012.1:54879-57673 GCF_982290645.1 Protofrankia sp. CiP1_Cm_nod4 | reverse complement strand
CCGAACACACCGGTTCGCCGAACACACCGGTTCGCTGGGCGTCCGTCAGCTCATGGCCGTCTGCCGGACATCTCGTGAGTGGACGATGCCGATGTGGGTCAGCCTCCGATGTGGGTCAGCCGCTACACGGTAACCATTGCACACGGTTGCTGATCGTATGCGAAATGGTGTGCGTCAGCTGTCGTATACGAGCCGTCGGGTGCGCCGCGCGCATGGACCGGACGTCACCCGCCGGGCGATGATTGCGTCGGGTGATGATTCCGGCGGGTGATGGTTCCGGGAGAGCGCGACGCCGGTCAGAGGACGTTGCGGTGTACAGCGTTGTCGACGTGAACGCGTCCCGGCGGTGCTGGCCGGCACCGGCCGGGGCTGGCCGGCGTAGCCGGCGGAGCGCCGGCGGTGAGCAGTACGGCCGTGGTGAGCGGCAGAGGGGAGAGCCGTGCCCGAACACGCCCCGAACCACGCGCAGGCGGCCCCGGGTCACGCGAAGGCGCTGACGGCCGCGGAACCGGACGTGCTGGCAGTCGCGAGGGCGCCCGCGACCAGGGCCTGCGCGCGGTCCGTATCCGCTCCCGCCGCTCCCGCGTTCGCGTATACGGGTGTCACCCAGGAGGCGGGCACGGCGGACGCGCTGGAAGCGGACACGGGCGCTGGCACGGCAGGCGTGAGCCCGGCGGGCGCGCGTATGGCGGATGCGGACACGGCAGGCGTGAGCCCGGTGGGCGTGAACACGGCGGATGCGGAGACGGCGGATGCGGAGACGGTGGGGGCGCCGCTTTCCGCGGGCTCTCCTGCCGTCATCCGCCGGGGGCTGGCCATCCTCGGCACGGGGATCCGG
Source organism: Protofrankia sp. CiP1_Cm_nod4 (assembly GCF_982290645.1). NCBI lineage: Bacteria > Bacillati > Actinomycetota > Actinomycetes > Frankiales > Frankiaceae > Protofrankia > Protofrankia sp. CiP1_Cm_nod4. The sequence continues at coordinate 56,835 of NZ_CEVIVC010000012.1, read as the reverse complement.
GACGAGCCCCGGGTGTTCGCCGTCGCGGTCGTCGGCAGCGGCCTGTTCGGCCTGATGATGGTGGCGAGCGCGGTGGTGCTCGGCGAGGTCGTCGACAGGGTCGTGCTGCCGTCCTTCACGACCGGCCGGGCCGGCGCCGGCGGCCTCGCGCTGGCCGCGGTCGTCCTGTTCGCGGTCGGGGCGGCCCGGGCCGCCGGGATGTTCGTACGCCGGCTCGGCGGCGGTGTGATGGCCTTCCGGCTACAGGCCGCCTGCCGCCGCCGCGTCGTCCGGCAGTACCTGCGGCTGCCGCTGTCCTGGCACCAGCGCCATCCGACCGGCCTGCTGCTGTCGAACGCGAACGCCGACGTCGAGGCGAGCTGGGCGCCGGTCCTCCCGCTGCCGTTCGCGGTGGGGGTGCTGGGCGCGCTGGTCGTCGCCCTGACAGTGCTGATAGTGACGGATCCGCTGCTCACCGGTGTGGGATGCGTCGTCTTCCCGGCCTTCGGCGCTGTCAACATCGTCTATGGCCGGAAGATCTCCCCGTTGCTCGCCCGCGCCCAGCAGCTGCGGGCGGAGGTCAGCGGGCTCGCGCACGAGTCCTTCGACGGCGCGCTGGTGGTCAAGACAACGGGCCGGGAGGACGACGAGACGGCCCGGTTCGCCCGCAAGGCGGACGAGCTGCGCGCGGCGATGGTGCGCGCCGGGCAGGTCCGGGGGCTGTTCGACCCGGTGATGGACGCGTTGCCCAACATCGGCGTGCTGGTCGTCCTGCTGGTCGGGACGGCCCGGATCGCCGCGGGCGACCTGGCGGTCGGGGAGCTGATCCGGGTCGCCTACCTGTTCACGCTGCTGGCGTTCCCGCTGCGGGCGATCGGCTGGGTGTTCGGCGAGCTGCCCCGGTCGGTCGTCGGCCACCGCCGGGTGAGCACGGTGCTGCGGGCCCGTGACGACCAGCGTTTCGGCTCGGAGTCCGTGCCGGGACGCGCGCCGGTGGCGCTGGCGGTGGACGCCGTCTCCTACACCTATCCACGGCCGTCCCCACGGCCGGCCCCACGGCCGTCCGTGGGGCCGCTCACCGAGGGTGGGGCGCCGGCGGCCACCGCGGTGGCCGTTTCGCCCCCGGAGAGCCCGGCGCTGGAACGTCCGACGCTGGACAGGGTGAGCTTCGAGGTGCCGGCGGGCCGGGTGGTGGCGCTGGTGGGACGGACCGGTGCGGGCAAGTCCACACTGGCCGGCCTGCTGGTCAGGCTGTACGACCCCGACAGCGGGGCGGTCCGCGTGGACGGGGCCGACCTGGCGGAGCTCGCCCGCGACGAGGCCGCCGCGGTGGCCGCCCTCGTCCCCCAGCAGGCGTTCCTGTTCGACGACACCGTCCGCGCCAACGTCACCCTCGGCTCCGAGGTGGGCGACGAGGCGGTCTGGGAGGCGCTCGCGCGCGCCCAGGCGGACGGTTTCGTCGCCGCGCTGCCCGCCGGGCTGGACACGCGGGTCGGCGAGCGGGGCACGACGCTCTCGGGCGGCCAGCGGCAGCGGATCGCGCTGGCCCGCGCGCTGGTCCGCCGGCCCCGCCTGCTGGTGCTCGACGACGCGACGTCCAGCGTCGACCCGCGGGTCGAGTCGGCGATCCTCGCGGGGCTGCGGGCGCGGGCGGGCGCGTCCACGGTGGTCGTCGTCGCGCACCGGCGGGCGACGATCGAGCTCGCCGACGACGTCGTCTACCTGGAGCGGGGACGGGTCGCCGGGCACGGCAGCCACCGGGAGCTGATGGCCACCGCTCCCGGTTATGCGGCGTTGCTGTCCGCATATGATCTGGCGGATGTGGGCGGCGGCCAGCCCGAGGACGCGGGGCTGCCGCGATGAGCGCGCGCTGGCCGGCGGAGTGGGTGCGCACGGTCGGTGACGTCGGGCCGGCGTGGTGAGTACCGCCGCCGTGCCCACACCCCGTGATCCGCGCAGTGCCCCGGGCAGTGGGCC